>JASHUI010000830.1:0-11289 GCA_030040095.1 Streptosporangiaceae bacterium
CGAGGAGCCCCTGGCCGGCCGGCGTGGTGGCGGCCGGGCCGGCGCGGCCGCCGTCCGGTTCGGGATACCGGACGAGCCGGGAATCGTCACCTGCGTGTCCGGCGCCGAGGCAGCCCGCGCGGCGCCGGGCGTGGTCGGCGTCCCGCACGTCCGCGCGGTCGGTGACGAGATCCCGTCGGTCGACTCGTCCTGGTGCAGGCTCGCCGCCGTCATCGCGACCGGCTCGGATGGCGGCGCGGCCGAGACGGCGGCGGCGTCGGGCCTGGCCAAGATCTCGGTGGCGATGCGGCCCTACCGGTGAGGAGCGTCCTGCGCGCGGGCCGGGCGTGATGTTTCGTGCGGGCGCGCCGCGCTCGCGGGCGCGCCGCAGGCTTCCGCGATCACCGCCGCCAGCTCGCTGATCGCGGACCGGAACGCGTTGGCGGGCGGGCTGCCGTAGCCGACCACGATGGCATGCGGATGGCCGGCGTCGGGCTCGTGCCAGTAGCCGGCCAGCGTGTGCAGCATCAGCCCGTGCCGCTTCGCCGCGGCGAGCACCGCCCTGGCCTCGGTTTCGCCGGGCAGCGTGACGAGCGCGTGCATGCCCGCCGCGATTCCGGTGACCGCGACCTGCGGCACCGCCTGTGCCAGCACCCTGGCCAGGTGGTCCCTTCGCTGCCGGTACTCGGTGCGCATGCGCCTGACGTGCCGGTCCAGCGCGCCCGAGCCGATGAACTCGGCCAGGACAAGCTGGTCAAGGGCGGCGTTGCCGCGGTCGAGCCGCTCCCTGATCTCGACCGCCAGCGGGCGGATCGCGCCGGGGACAGCGAGCCAGCCCAGGCGCAGCGCCGGTGCCAGCGTCTTGCTCGCCGTACCGACGTAGATGACCCGGTCGGCGGCCATCTGCTGCAGCGACCCGACCGGCCGCCGGTCGAAGCGGAACTCACCGTCGTAGTCGTCTTCGATGATGAGCGCGTTATGCCGGCGCGCCCAGTCGGTGAGCGCGTTGCGCCGCGCGGCCGACAGGGTCACGCCCAGGGGGTACTGGTGGGCCGGCGTCACGATCACGGCCTGCACGTCCAGTCGGTCCAGGGCGGCCACCTGGATGCCCTCGGCGTCACACGGGACGCCCACGACCCCGAGGCCCGACCTGGTGACCAGCTCGCGGTAGCGGGGCGCGCACGGATCCTCCATCGCCACGCGGTGCGCTCGGGTGAGCCGGAGCACCTCGCACATCAGGCTCAGTGCCTGGGTGAAGCCCGCGCAGATCATGAGTCGTTCCGGGCTGGTCAAGACGCCGCGGGCGCGGCCGAGGTAGCCCGCCAGGGCCTGGCGCAGCTCGAGGGTCCCCTGGCTGCTGCCATAGCCGAGAGCATCGGCCGGCATCCGCTGGAACACGGTCCGGGCGGTCCGCACCCAGGCCTGGCGGGGGAAGCTGGAGCTGTCGGGCGATCCTGGCCGCAGATCCCAGCGCGGTGCCCGGTCGGGTTCGGCGACAGCGGGCGCCTCGTCGGCCGACGGCACCCAGATCACCCGGCTGGCCGCCCCCTGCCGCAGCGCGATGTACCCTTCCGCGGCAAGCTGCTCGTAGGCGCCTGCCACGGTGCCACGCGCGATGCCGAGGTCGTGAGCCAGCGCTCGCGTCGACGGCAGCCTGGCGCCCACCGCGAGCCTGCCGTCCCGGATGGCTTGCCGGATGGCACGTTCGACGCCCTGGCCGAGTGAGCCGCGGCGGTTCAGCTCCACGCACAGATCCAGCGAACTGGACCAGTCATCCGCCATCAATCCGAAGCATACATTGACCACTCGGGGCCGTGCTGCTCGCGATCGGTGCGGCGGCCGCCCGCTCCGCGCTGCCTGGCGGGACGGAACCGGACCAGCGCAATGCCGCGAAACTGGTCCAGGCGAAGGGTCGGCTGACGCCTAGCGTGATCCCATGAGTGACACCACGCTGCTTGTCGTTGGCAGTACCGTCATCACATCGTGGGGCCGGGACCAGATACGACGGCTCAGCGAACAGGCACGGCGACGCGGCATCAGGCTCATCGGCGCGGACACCCCGGGGAACCTGGAGCACGCGCTCGAGGAGGAGTTCGCCTGCGTCGATGACGTCGTGGCCCTCGACGTCCATGATCCCGACGCGTGCCTGGACTGGGCGAAGACCGCCGCCCCGGCGGGCCTGCGCGGCGTCATGACCATCCGTGAGCTGGCGGTCTACCCGACCGCGGTCATCGCCGAGCAGCTGGGCCTGGCCGGGAACTCTCCCGACGCCGTCCTGCGGATCAGGAACAAGGACCTGTGCCGCGCGAAGCTGCGCGCGGCCGGATTCCGTCAGCCGCTGACCGCGCTGTGCCGGGACGTCGACGACGCCCGGGTCTTCATGAAGGAGCACGGGCCCGGCCCGTGGATCGTCAAGCCCAGGGACGGCCTGGCGAGCATCGGCGTCTCCCTGGTCCGCGGCGAAGCTGACCTGGAACGGGCGGTGGCGCGGCTGTCGTCGTCTCCGCCGGGTGCGCTCGGTTCGCTGTCCACCAAGGCGCCGTTCCTGACCGAGACGTTCGTCGAAGGGGAGGAATTCTCCGCCGAGGGAGTCATGGTCAACGGCGTCGCGCGGGTGCTCGCGCTGACGCAGAAGGAGACAACCGAGGGGTTCATCGAGACCGGGCACCGGGTGCCCGCCACGCTAACCCCAGATCAGGCGGATGCCGCGGGCGAGACGGTATCGGCCGCGCTGCGCGAGGCAGGTATCACCCGCGGCATCTTCCACGTCGAGTTCTGGGTGGACGAGGCGGGGATCGTGGTCGGCGAACTGCACGACCGGCCGGGCGGCGACTACGTCCACACGCTGGTCGAGTACTCGCGTCCTGGCCTTGAGCTGTACGGCACGCTGGTCGACGACCTGCTTGGCCGCGATCCCGCTCCGGCGCCGGCGCTGAGCCGGTCGGCCTCGGCCGCGTTCCTCATCTGCCCGCCGGGTCGGCTGCGCGCCGTCTCCGGCTGGGACGACCTGGTGAGCAACCCCGGCGTGCTGACCGCCGACCTGCGTATCGCGCCCGGCGACATGGTCTCTCCCGTGACCGATTCGTGGGGGCGGCACGGGGTGTTCGTCGTGGGCGGCGACACGCCCGAGGAGGTGGACTCGCTCACCGGCCGGCTACGCGCGGGCGTGACGTTCGTCGTGGACCAGGTCAGCGCCGGCGCGCAGAACTGACGTGCCGTCCGCGAGCCAGCGGCGAGCCCGGCCGGAAGCAACGCTCCCGGCAATCACGCCTGCCTGGGGTACAACTGCGCGATCTCGAAGGCGAGCTCGAGGGACTGGGAGCGGTTGAGCCGCGGGTCGCACACCGACTCGTACCTGGTGGCCAGATCGTCGAAGACGATGTCCTGCCCGCCGCCGACACACTCGGTCACCTCGTCGCCGGTGAGCTCGATGTGGATGCCGCCCGGATGTGTGCCAAGGTCGCGGTGCACCTCGAAGAAGCCCCGGATCTCACCCAGCACGTCGTCGAAGTGACGGGTCTTGCGCCCGCCGGGTGCCTCGAAGGTGTTGCCGTGCATGGGGTCGCAGACCCACGCCACCACATGGCCCTCGGACCGGATCTTCTCGATCAGTGTCGGGAGGAGGTCCCGGACCAGTCGCGCGCCCAGGCGCACGACGAACGTCAGCCGGCCCGGCTCGCAATGCGGGTCGAGTTCGCGCAGATAGCGCCGCACTTCATCCGGCGACGTCGTCGGCCCGAGCTTGACTCCGATCGGGTTGCGGATCTTCGAGAAGTACTCGACATGGGCCCCGCCGGGGTCGCGGGTCCGGTCGCCGATCCACACGAAGTGAGCGGAGGCGTTGTAGGGAGCCCCGGTGCGCGAGTCGATGCGCGTGAGCGCTGACTCGTACTCGAGGAGGAGGCCCTCGTGGGAACAGTAGAACTCCGGCGCGCACAGCTCGCCCGGATCCGCGCCGCGGGCTTCCATGAAGCGCAGCGCCCGATCGATCTCCGCGGCGAGAAGCTCGTAGCGCTCGCCGGCGGGCGAGCCGGCCACGAAGCCGCGGTTCCAGGTGCGTACTTGTCGCAGATCGGCGCGGCCTCCGGACACGAAGGCCCGCACGACGTTCAGCGTCGACGCGCTCGAGTGATACGTGCGCACCATGCGCCACGGGTCGGGCTTGCGGGCCGCCGCGGTGAACTCGAAGCCGTTGACCGAATCACCGCGGTAGGCCGGCAGGGTCACGCCGTCGCGCGTCTCGGTGTCCTGGGATCGCGGCTTGCCGTACTGGCCGGCGATCCGTCCGATCTTCACCACCGGCACCGAGGCGGCGTAGGTGAGCACGGCGGCCATCTGCAGGAGCGTCGTGAGTTTGTTCAGGATCGCGCCGGTGGTGACCGCGTCGAAGGTCTCGGCGCAGTCGCCGCCCTGCAGGATGAACGCCTCGCCTAACGCGACCGCGGCGATACGCTCCTTGAGCAGATCGCACTCGTGGGCGGAGACGAGCGGAGGACGGGCCCTGAGTTCCGCGGTGGCGCGGCGGAGCTCGGCCGCGTCAGGCCACTGTGGTTGCTGTTTTCCCGGCAGCAGGCGCCAGGTCTCCATGCCCGGTGACAACGGAGTCACATCCGTCGCGCTCTCTGCCATCAAGACGGACCCGTGCCCGAGTCGCGCAGGGCCCCCGCTACCGCGGAGATGTCGGTGACGTACTCCAGCGCGATGAGCGACCACATTCTCGGGCCGGAGGCAAGGAGCAGAAGCGACTCACCGTGTTTGCGTGCTGCTTCCCGTTCCCACCTGTCGAGGGTGATCAATAGGTCGGCAGCCATGCAGTGCCCGATATCCGCAGCCGTCGCAAACGAGAACTCCGAGAGTTCGCTGACGCCCGCCGAAATCCCCAGGAAAGTCATGGACGTCGGACCGTAGTTGCCCGTGAAGAAATGGTCGGGCGTCCATTGCGGGCCGAGTTGCCTTCGCAGGTCGGCTTTGCATGCCCGGATCGCGTGAGCGGTGGTTCGGGCCCCGGCCATGGACTCTGCCGCCGGCGGCGGCTCGGCTCGTGACTGGACCGCGATGGCGAGAACGCGGAAGCCGGCGGACCGGGGTGCCCTGGAAAGCAGGAACGAGGCGGCCCCGTCACTGACCAGGGTTTCCCCGGTCTCCTGGTACCGGGCTTCCGCCACGGTGGCGGTGACGATCAAGATGTCGTCCGAGCCTTCGGCGAAGATCGCGTTGCGGGCGACCTTCAGAGCGGTCGCGAGGTTCGCGCACCCGTTGCCGGCGATGGCCATCGCCGGCACGTCGGGTATCTCCAGGGCCTCTACCAGGGACGACATATCCTCCATGAGTCTGTGCCCGGTCACGGATTCCGTGGCGTAGATCAGCCCACCGGGCATCCGGACCCCGGCTCGGGCCAGGGTGGCTGCCCCGCTCGCGGTGGCCAGCTGCAGAGGCGACGACCCGGAGATCCGAACATGCCTGAGCCCCCGCTCCTTGAGCATGTCGAGTCGGCTGGCGACGCCGGAGTCCGCGATGTCGTCCAGCGCGACAGGTTCACCGAGGCACATCTCGATACTTGTGATGTATGTCAATTCGCTGTCCCGCTGTCCGAGGGATCCGCGGAACCCGACAGCCTCGCCGTTCCCAACGGCTCAAAGAGCTGTTACCGTCCGCGACATAAGGCTCGCATTGGTTCCTCGCTGTGTCCAGCCGCTGTGTGGCCGGGCCTACCAGCACGGAGGGGAAGACGGGTGGCCCGCACAGTACGGTTGTCGTCCGGCCAGGAGCGGTTGTGGTGGCTCCAGCAACGGGACCCGCTTGATGCGAGCTACAACGTTTCGCTGGTGTTCACCTTTCCGGCCGGCGTCGACTGCCACGCTCTGGCAGATGCCCTCCACCGCCTCGCCGCACGCCACGAGGTGCTGCGGACGAGATATGCGGTGGACGGCTCTGGACAACCGTTCGGACTGGTGCAGGACGGGTTCGCGATCCCGCTCGACAGCCAGGCAGTGACGGAGGGAGCCTGGCGCCCGCCCGCCGAGGAATCCGCGGCGCGACCGTTCGATCTGACGTCAGCCCCGCCGATACGGGGTCAGCTGCTGGCCGCCGGGAGCGGCGGCGACGTCTTCATCCTCCACATGCATCACATCCTCGTCGACGGATGGTCTCTGCGGATCCTGCAGCGCGAGCTGGCTGAGCTGTACTCGGCGGCTCGCGCGGGCCGTTCCGCCGAGCTTCCCGAGCTAGCGTCGCAGTACAGCGATTTCGCCGCCGCACAGCAGGCCGATCTCGAAGGCGGCGGGCACGCGCGACACCTCGATTTCTGGCGTACCGAGCTGGCCGGCCACGAGCGGCTGGAGGTGCCGCCGGACCATCCCAGACGCGGCGGCCCGTCCAAGGCCGGCGTCGTCGAGGTGGGACTCGACGCGGCCGGCACCGGTGCCCTGGCTGCCTCGGCGTTTCGGTATCGAAGCGCTCTGTCCAGCGTGCTGGCCGCGGCCTTCATCGTGGTGCTCGCCCGATATTCCGGCCAGGACGACGTCACGGTCGGGTCGGTCCTCTTCGGCGACAGGGGCGGCGGGCTCGAGGAGATCGTCGGCTACTTCGCGAACACCGTCGCGCTGCGAGTCGACGTCCGCGCCGGCCAGACCGCACGGCAGTTCTGCCGGTCTGTCAATGATCGGCTGCTCGCGGTGTACGAACATCAGGAAGCACCCTTCGAACGAGTCGTCGCCGCGCTCCAGCCGGATCGCGAGCTGGATCGCGAGCCGCTGTTCGACGTCGTCCTCGTCCACCACGGCGAACTGTCCCCGGCCGGCGATCTCGGCGCCGCCGCGAGCGACCCGCCGTTCACCTCCGAGCTGCTGGGCGACACGACGGTCCGGTACGACATCGAGCTTGACACCTGGATCGGCGACGGCGAGCTCACGGCGAAACTCAGCTATGACAGCGCGCTGTTCGACGCCGCCACCATAGAGGCGATGGCGGCCTCGTTCATCCGCGTCATCGAGCACATCATCGCCGAGCCCGACACGCTCGTGTCCCAGCTCCCGGTGATCGGCCCCGATGACAGCGATCTGGTCCTCGAGACATGGAACGCGACGGCCGAGGACAGCAGCGCGCCGCTGGTGACAGACGCGCTGGCCCGATGCGCCGCCGACTTCCCGGACCGCACGGCGGTCGTGTGCGGTGCGCGAGCACTCAGCTTCTCCGGCCTCGACACGCGGGTCAACCAGCTTGCCCGCGTACTCATCGGTGCCGGCACACGCCCCGAACGCGTCGTCGCCGTCGCCGTGCCCCGGACCACTGAGCTGATCGTCGCGTTGTTCGCTGTGCTGCGGGCCGGCGGCGTGTTCGTCCCGGTCGACCTCGACGCCCCGCCGGAGCGGATCCGGCAGATCCTGGACGACACCGCGCCGGAACTCGTCGTGACAACCGGCGCGGCCGCGTCCCGTCTCCCCGAGCACCAGGCCAGGACGCTGCGTCTGGATGACCCCGCGATCTCGTCCGCGGTCGCCGCCGCCGACGGGCACGCGGTGACCGACGCCGACCGGTCCGCTCCGCTGCTGCCGGACAGTGCCGCGTACGTGATCCACACCTCCGGCTCGACCGGGCGGCCGAAGGGAGTCGTGGTCTCGCACCGGAACCTGGCCAACCTCCGGGCGCACCACGCCGACCGGCTCTTCGGTCCGCATGCGGAGGGGCTGGGACGGCCGCTGCGCGTGGCCTTGACCGCCGCCATGACGTTCGACACGGCCTGGGAGGGGCCGATCGCCCTGTCGGCGGGCCACGAACTCCACCTGATCGGTGAGGAGGTGCGGCGGGACGCCGAGGCGCTGGCGCACCAGGTCAGGACAGCCGGCATCGACTTCATGGACATCACCCCCGCCTTCGCCGCGGCGCTGCTGGCCCACCGTCTGCTGGACGGCCCGGCGGTCCCCACGCTTCTCATGATCGGCGGCGAGGCGCTGGACCGCCGCCTGTGGACAGAACTCCGGTCGCGCGCCGGTGTCACCGCCGTCAACTTCTACGGTCCCACCGAATGCACGGTGGACGCGTTAGGCGCACATCTGACCGATAGCGAGGAGCCGCTCATCGGCCGGCCCGTCCGGAACCTCCGCGCCTACGTCCTGGACAGCGCTCTGCGACCGGTTCCGCCCGGTGCCGTGGGCGAGCTCCATCTGGCCGGGGAACAGGTCGCCCGCGGGTATCTGGGCCAGCCGGAGCTCACGGCGGAGCGGTTCGTGGCCGACCCTTTCGGCGCTCCGGGGACCCGGATGTACCGCACCGGCGACCTCGTCCGCTGGACCCGCGCCGGCTCGATCGCCTACCTGGGCCGTGCCGATGACCAGGTGAAGATCCGCGGCTACCGCGTCGAACCGGGCGAGGTCGCCGAGGTGGTCGGGCGCCATCCCGACGTGGCGCGAGCGGTGGTGGTGGCCCGCGAGGACGAGCCGGGCGATAGGAGGCTGGTCGCCTACGTCGTGCCGCGGGGGACGGCGTTCGAGGAAGCAGAGCTCCGTTCCCATGCCCGGCGGTATCTGCCCCCTTACATGGTGCCCGCCGCCTTCGTGCCGCTCGACGCCCTCCCGGTCACGGCCGGCGGCAAGATCGATCGCCGGGCTCTGCCGGCTCCGGCCGCGGTGGCCGGTCCGGCCGGCCGGGCTGCGCGCTCGCCGCGCGAGGAGGTCCTTTGCGCGCTGTTCGCCGAGGTGCTCGGCGAAGCGCCCGGGTCCGACCCGGCAGCCGGCGGCCGGAGCGTCGGCATCGGCGACGACTTCTTTGCCCTCGGCGGGCACTCGCTGCTGGCCACGCGGCTGCTGAGCCGCATCCGCGCGGCGCTGCACGTCGAGCTGACGCTGCGCGATGTCTTCGAGAACCCGACGGCGTCCGGCCTGGCCGCGGCGATCGAGGCCGCCACCGCCAAGCGCCTGCCGCTCGCTGCGATGCCGCGTCCGCCCCTGCTGCCGTTGTCGCACGCGCAGCGGCGCCTGTGGTTCATCGCGGAGGCCGAGGGCCCCTCGGCCAACTATCACATCCCCGCGGTGTACCGCCTTTCCGGCGCGCTGGACGTGCCCGCGCTGCGGGCGGCGTTCACTGACGTCGTGAGCAGGCACGAGCCGCTGCGGACCGTATTCCCCGTCGTCGACGGAGAGCCCTGCCAGCGGATCGTTCCGGCCCCCGCCGCCGGCATCCCGGTCATCGACACGAGCCCGGCTCGGCTCGCCGGTGACGTCGCCGCCTTCGCCCGGCGCCCGTTCTCGCTCCGCCGCGACCTGCCGATCCGCTGCAGGCTGTTCCGCCTCGCGGAGCACGACCACGTGCTGGCCGTCGTCCTGCATCACATCGCGGCCGACGGCTGGTCCCTGGGTCCGCTGTGGGCCGACCTCGCCGCCGCGTACACGGCGCGGCGGGACGGACGGGAGCCGTCATGGCGGCCGCTGCCGGTCCAGTACGCCGACTACACGCTGTGGCAGCAGGAGTCGCTCGGCTGCGACGATGATCCGGACAGCGTCGTCAGCCAGCAGATCCGGCGGTGGCGGGACGTGCTGGCCGGTCTCCCCGAGGAGACGTCGCCCGTGGCGGACCGGCCGCGTCCCGCGGTGCCCTTGCTCGCCGCGGACGTGGTGTCCTTCGAGGTCGGCGCCGAGCTGCACCGGCGGATCGCCGGCCTGGCGACACAGACGTCCACGAGCACCACGATGGCGCTGCAGGCTGTTCTGGCCCTGCTGCTCAGCCGCCTCGGCTGCGGAACCGACGTCGCCATCGGCGGCGTGGTCGCGGGGCGCCGGGACGCCGCACTGGACGATCTGGTCGGCTTCTTCGTCAACACGCAGGTGCTGCGGTACGACGCCTCCGGGGATCCGAGCCTGGTGGAGATGCTGGCGCGGGTCCGTGAGACCGACCTCGCGGCCTATGACGACCAGGATGTGCCGTTCGAGCGGATCGTCGAGGCGGTCAACCCGGCCCGTTCGCTCGCCCGGCATCCGCTGTTCCAGGTCATGCTCGTCGCCGAGCCCGGCGAGGACGGCTTCGCGCTGCCCGGCCTGGACGTCGCGGCGTTCGAGGTCGCCGGCGCCACCGCCAAGTTCGACCTCTCCTTCTCCTTCCGCGAGCACCGGGCGCCGGACGGCGCCCCCGCGGGCATCGGCTGCTGGCTCGAATACAGCACCGACCTCTACGACCGCGAGACCGTGTCCCGGCTGGCGGCGCGGTACGTGGCGCTGCTGGACACGCTCACGGCGCGGCCCGAGTCCCCGGCCGGAGCGGCGGACATCCTGTCCGCCGCGGAACGGCGGGAGATCCTGGAGGACTGGAACGGCGCGGCCGCCGGTCACCCGGCGGCCGACACGGCCACCGTCCCGGACCGGTTCCGCGCGTGGGCCGCCCGCACTCCGGACGCGGTCGCGGTCGCGGAGGGGTCACGCGAGGTGACGTACGCCGCGCTCGACGCGTGGACCGACCGGCTGGCCGACGAGCTGATCCGGCGCGGGATCCGGGCCGAGCAGCCTGTCGCATTGCTCTGCGACCGGTCCGCCGCCCACATCGCCGCGATGCTCGCGGTCCTCAAAGCCGGCGCCGCGTACCTGCCGCTCCACCTGGACGATCCGGCTTCCCGGCACCGGTGGGTGCTCGATGACGCCCGGGCCGGACTCGTCCTGAGCGACGCGGCGTGGTCCTCACGCGCGCAGGCGCTCGGACTCCCGACCCTTCTGGTACCGCCGCCGGACGGCGCGGCGGAGCGGGGGCAGCCGCCGGAAGGCGTGCGGTCCGTTCCGCGCCATCCCGATGCGCTCGCCTATTGCATGTTCACCTCCGGTTCGACCGGGGCGCCGAAGGGCGTGGCCGTCACCCACCGGGACGTCGTCGCCCTCGCGGCGGACCGCCGGTGGGCGGCCGGCGGCCACGACCGGATCCTGGTGCATTCCCCTGCCGCGTTCGACGCGTCCACCTACGAGATCTGGGTTCCGCTGCTGCGCGGCGGGCGGGCCGTCGTCGCGCCGCCGGGCGGCCTGGACGTCGCCGCGCTCGGCCGGCTGATCGCGGCGAGCGGGGTGACCGCGTTGTGGCTCACCTCCGGCCTGTTCCAGCTCGTCGCGGAGCTCGAGCCCGGCTGCCTGGCCAGTGTCGGCGAGGTGTGGACCGGCGGCGACGTGGTCCCGGCGGCGGCGGTCCGGCGGGTCCTGGACGCCTGTCCGGGACTCGTGGTCGCCAACGGATACGGGCCGACCGAGACCACCACGTTCGCCCTGAGCGCGCGGGCCGACGCCGACGCGCGGCCGGCCGGGACGTTCCCGGTCGGCCGCCCGCTGGACGGCATGCGGGTCT
>JASHUI010000831.1:0-2587 GCA_030040095.1 Streptosporangiaceae bacterium
CGGTGACGTCCACATGCACCCATCCGTCCCGGACAGACACCGGATACGTCCGGATGCCCTCCCCGCCGAACAGGCACTTGCCGTCGGTCAGCCGGAACTTCCAGTTGTGCCACGCGCAGGTCAGCACGTCCCCGCGGATGTCGCCGTCTTTCAGCGCATACCCCTCGTGAGGGCAGCGGTTGTCCGTCGCGTACACCCCTGCCGGAGTCCGGAACAACGCGATCCGCTTGTCGTCGTGACGCCAGAGCCTGCCCTGCCCGTCCGGGATATCAGCCATGGGTACAGCCCGCACGAAACCTGTCATGCGGTGACGGTAACCCGACATGCACCGTCGGCACATCGGCCGTTCGTCCTAGGACCAGCGTTCCCGGCCCGCCCGCGCGGTCAGGGCCGCTTGGTCGCGTCCATGTACCAGTTGTCGAGCCAGGTCTGGCCGCGGTCGGTGGAGAATGCCTGCTCCCAGCGGGCCGAGCCGGCCGTGATGTCGGTCCACCGGAACCGGGTGAGTACCGGCACGTCGTTGTGGGTGTCCTCGCCGAAGAACTCGCCGACGCCGTCCTTGAATGCTCCGGTGACGGGCGGGAACAGGGTGCCGGTTCGCTTGCTGGCCCAGTACAGCGACCACTGGCCGGAGTCCGGGTTGTACAGGCGGAGGGTCAGCCCGGAGAATCCTTTGGTCGGGAAGATGATCTCGTCGAAGTTCGCGTTGCCGTCGAAGTGCCGGGAAGCGTGGCTGACGCCGGGGAATTCCTCCCAGTCGCTGGCGGAGTCGAGGAAGCTGGTACGCCAGCGGTTGGCGATGTCCCAGGTGCCGGTGAAGAAGTCGAAGTCGTTCATGCTCTTCCTTGGGCTCGGTGATCAGGGTTGAGGTGCTGTAGCGGGACCGTAGGCCGGTTCTCCTGCCATCTGCTGTCAGTGGATCTGGTGATACTGGCCGTATGCGCGCCAGCCGCCTGCTGTCCCTGCTCCTGCTGCTGCAGACCCGCGGGCGGATGACAGCACAGCAGCTGGCCAGCGAGCTCGAGGTTTCGGTCCGCACGGTTTACCGCGACATTGAGGCGCTGAACGCAGCCGGCGTTCCGCTGTACGGTGACGCCGGGCACGCTGGCGGCTACCAGCTGCTCGAGGGCTATCGCACCCGGCTGACCGGGCTGACCGCTGCCGAGGCCGAGGCGCTGTTCTTGTCCGGGCTGCCCGGCCCCGCGGCCGAGCTCGGCCTGGGCAGCGTGCTGGCGACCGCGACCTTGAAGCTGCGGGCCGCGCTGCCCGCTTCGCTTCGCGAGAACTCCGGCCGCCTGAGCGACCGCTTCTACCTCGATGCCCCGGGCTGGTATCGCCGCCCCGAGGACGTGCCCCACCTGCCGGTCGTGGCGAGCGCGGTCTGGGACGACCAGGTCATCCAGGTCACCTACCGGCGATGGAAGGAGCCGACTGAGGTGACCCGGCGGCTGGAACCGCACGGTCTGGTGCTCAAGGCCGGCACCTGGTACCTCGTAGCTCGCTGCGACGAGGTGATGCGCACCTACCGGATCGACCAGATCGTCGCGGCCTCTGCCTGCGACTGCGGCTTTACTCCCGAGCCCAGATTCGATCTCGCCGCCTACTGGCGCACCTACCTGGCCGAATTCCACCGGAAGCTGTACACCGGGCACGCGGTGATCCGGCTGTCTGGCGAGGGCGTCCGGCGCATGCCTCACCTGCTCAGTGCCGCAGCCGTGATCGCGATCGAAACCTCCGGCACTGCCGATGCGGACGGCGCGGTGCAGGCACGTGTGCCGATCGAGTCAGCCGACCAGGCGCTCGCCGATTTTCTGCGGCTCGGCGCCGACATCGAGATCCTCGAGCCCGTAGAACTGCGCGAGCAGGCGGCCAGAACCATACGGGCCATGGCGGCGATCTACGACTAGCCAACCCTCGCAGCCGGGTCAGCCCGCGGCGAGGTGCCACCGAACATCTGGAGGCATTCGCCACCCCAGATCCGGCCAATCTGCGTGCCGTCCCTGACGTGACCGCCACAGATATCACCCGTGTATTAAGCGTTCTGTGCGATTCTCTCAATACTGAGTAGGCTATTCATGGGGCCGTGCATCGTCTTATCGGCCCTGGGGGGCCAGGCCGAGACGTCGTGGTGATGGAGGGTCCCCTGGGTGCGCGCACAGCAGCGTCTGGAAAACGATCGCATGATCCGGCGTTGGCCGGTCCGCCGCGTTGCGCAGGGAACCGATCATGGTCCGCCGACGCCCTGCGGGGGTCTCCGGTATGAGTCGGCAGCGAGACAGGTATCCCTGGCTGCCAATGGCTTCCGCGATAACACAAAAGCAACACAACCGCGGGCCTGGGCGAAGATCAACACGGAAGTAACACGGACAGAATGGCATTCCCCGGCACACGGCGGCACGATGCTAGGATTAGTGCGTTAGCCCAAGTACCACCATGAATAGGCGTGAGCTGGGCTAACTGGTTAATCCGTGATGGTGCCGCAGGGCAGGAAAGCCCCTCTGAAAAGCGGAAGGTCGGCGGTTCGACCCCGCCCCTGACCACTCGATCCCGGAGCGTTCGTTAGCCCTCTCACCTGCGAGAACGCAGG
>JASHUI010000832.1:0-5384 GCA_030040095.1 Streptosporangiaceae bacterium
AGCGCGGCCTCTGCCTGCGCCAGCGCGGCGTCGACCCGCCGCTGAGCGGTCAGCACGGCCTGCTGCAGCGGCCGCAGCGATGAGCTGAGCGACGACGGCGAGCCAGGCGAGGACGACCCTGAGCCGCCCGGCCCGCCAGACCCGGCCCCAGACCCGCTGCCAGACCCTGCCCCGGACCCGCCCGCCGCGTTGTCCTCGCCGGTCAGATCGTTGCTGACCTGGAGGTTCGCGTTGGCCAGGGCCGCCTTGGCGTTGTTCAGGCTGGCCTCGAGGGGCGCCGGGTCGAGCGCGCCGAGCTTCTGGCCGGCGGCCACGTGCTGGCCGGGCGCCACGTCCACCGAGGAGACCGTCCCGGCGACCGCGAACCCGACGTCGGCCTGGTGGACCGGCGTGAGCGTGCCGACCTCCTGCAGCGTGGCGGTCACGTCCGCCGACGTGGCGGTGGCCAGCCGGTAGGACGGACCGGACCCGGACATCGCCGCGTAGGCCGTGCCTGCGCCGCCGGCCACAACGGCCACGGCGACGATCAGCGCGGCGACCCGCCAGAACCGGTTACCCATGGCCGAGGCTCCTCATCCCTCATTCAGTTCGCGCCTCATTCGGTACGCAGGGCGTCGATGGGGGCCAGGCGCGCCGCGCGGCTCGCCGGGTAGACGCCGAAGACCAGGCCGGTCAGCATGGCCACGGCGATCGCGCCCGCGGTGGCGGCCGGCGACACGGCGATCGCGTTCGAGATCAGGTGGGGCAGCGCGACCGCGCCGATCAGGCCGACGCCAGCGCCCAGCACTCCCCCGGCCGCGCCGAGCAGCGAGGCCTCGACCAGGAACTGCCGCCGGATCAGCCGTGGCGTGGCGCCCAGCGCCTTGCGCAGGCCGATCTCGCGGATCCTCTCGGTGACCGAGACGAGCATGATGTTCATCACCCCGATGCCGCCCACCAGCAAAGAGATCGCCGCGATCCCGGCCAGCAGGATGGTCAGCGTCTTGTTCACCGAGCCGGCCGTGGACAGCAGCGACTGCTGGGTGCTGATGGTGAAGTCCGGATTCGAGGCGCTGACCCCGTGCAGGTTGAGCAGCAGCGTGTTCGCTTCCTGGTAGGCGGCGGACAGGGTGGCCGGGGAGGTGGCCTCGGCGTAGATCGTGTCCACCGACGTCCGGGACGCCCCGCCGATCTGCTGCGCGAGCGTGGTCAGCGGGACCAGGGCCTGGTCGTCCTCGTCGGTGGCGCTGGCCGATGACCCCGCGGAGGTCAGCACGCCGACGACCTCCAGCGGCAGCCCGTTGACGTCGACGGTCTGCCCGAGCGGGTCCGAACGCCCGAACAGCTTGTTCGCCGTGGTCGGGCCCAGCACGGTGACGTCCGCCACGTTCTTCTCGTCGGCATCGGTCAGGAACCGCCCTTCGGCCACGGTCCGTGCCCGGACCGACAGCCAGCTCGGGGTGGTGCCGACCACGCTGGTGCTCCAGTTGGCGGTGCCTGCGGTCAGCGTCTGCCCGGTCATCGAGACCGGCGCGACCGCGGCGATGTCCGGCGCCACCACCTTGGACGAGAGCGCGTCGGCGTCCTGCACGGTGAGGGTGGTGGCCGAGCCAAGCGGGCCGTTCACCCCGCCCGAGCTCGTCGCGCTGCCCGGGGTGATGATCAGCAGGTTGGTGCCGAGCGAGTTGATCTGGTCCCGGATCTGGGCCGAGGCTCCCTCGCCGAACCCCACGATGAGGATCACGGCGGCGATGCCGATCAGGATGCCGAGCATGGTCAGCGCCGACCTGAGCCGGTGCGCCCGGACCGCTTCCAGCCCGGTCCGCAAGGTCTGCGCCCAGTTCACCGGCCCGCCTCCGCGGTCGGGGCGTCGACAGACACCAGCCCGTCCAGCATCCGCACGGTGCGCCCGGACCGGCGCGCCACGTCGGCCTCGTGGGTGATCACCACGATCGTGCGGTCGCTGCCGTGCAGTTCGTCCAGAAGGTTCAGGATCTCGGCCGTCGAACTCGAGTCGAGGTTGCCGGTCGGCTCGTCGGCGAGCAGCAGGTCCGGCTCGGTGACCAGTGCCCGGGCGATGGCGACCCGCTGCTGCTCCCCGCCGGACAGCTCGCCGGGCCGGTGCTCGACCCGGTCGCCGAGACCGACCCGGCTCAGCGCCGTCATGGCTCGCTCGCGCCGGTCGGCCCGGCCGCCGCCGCGGTAGGTGAGCGGCAGCTCGACGTTCCGCCAGGCCGGCATCGACGCCAGCAGGTTGAACTGCTGGAAGACGAAGCCGACCCGCCGGTTGCGCACCTCGGCCAGCTGGCCCTCGGACATCTCGCCGACGTCCTCTCCGGCCAGGCAGTAGCGGCCCGATGTGGGCACGTCGAGACAGCCCAGGATGTGCATCAGCGTGGACTTGCCAGAACCCGACGGCCCCATGACCGCCACGTACTCGCCTTCGTCGATGGCGAGCGTGATCCCGGCCAGCGCGGACACCTTGAGCGAGCCCGTGCGATAGGTCTTGCGGACGTCGGTCAGCTCGATGAGGCTCATCGCTCAGCCACCCGGCCCGCCGGCCGGCGCTTGCTTGATCGTGACGCTGCCCGCGCCCGGGCCGCGGATAAAGAACGCGCCGCCGCCCGGGCCGAGCTGGCCCTCTACCCCGAAGATCTTGATGATGTTCACGACCACCGGCTCGCCCGCGGTCAGGCCGCTGGTGATCTGGGTCAGCCCGCTCGAGGTGATTCCGGTGGTGACGCTCCTGTGGACCTGGCGGCCATTGACCATCACCGTCACCTGGGACCCGCCGTTCGGGCCAGGGGTGACCGCGTCGGTCGGCACCGCCAGAGCGTTCGCGACCTGGCGGTAGATGATCGTCACCGAGGCCGACGCCCCGGCGTACAGGCCCGAGGTGCTTCCGGTGACGTTGATCGTCACTGGGAAGGTGGCAACGCCGGAGCTGGTGTCCGCGGTGAGGCCGATCGAGCCGACCGTGCCGCTGACCGATCCGGAGGCGCCCTCGGCGGTGATCACGACCTGGTCGCCGTCCTTGATCTTGTCGACCACGCTGGCGCCCACGTTCGCGTCGATCACGTCGTTGCTGCTGACCACGGTGATCGCGTCAGAGTTCCCGCTCCCGTCGCCGCCCCCGTTGCCCGACCCGCCCGACCCGCCCGACCCGCCGGACCCGCCGGACCCGCCCGATCCGCTGCCGCCATCGCCGGAACCGCCCGACGCGCCGCCGCCCGGCCCGCTGACCTGCTCGCCGGCCGTATAACCGACCGCGGCCACCACGCCGTCGGTCGGCGAGGTCAGCGTGGCACCGGCCAGCGCGGTGTTCGCGCTGGCCAGCGAGGACTGGTCGGCGTCGACGGCCGCCTGGTCGGCGTCGATCTGGGCGCCGGACGCCCCGCTGGACTCGTCCTGCGACAGCCGCGACTCGTCTTCCGCCAGGGTGGCCTTTGCCTGCGCATCCTGCGCCACCAGCGCCGGTGAGTTCATCGTGGCCAGGTCCTGCCCGTCGGTCACGTGCTGCCCGACCGTCACGTCCACCGCGGTGACCTGGCCGGCCGCGGCGAACGACAGCGTCCCGGTCGTGGCAGGCTCGATCGTGCCGCTGGAGGAGATGGTCTGTGTCATGGTGGTCTTGACCACGGGTACCAGGCGGAAGGAGGGGCCGGCCGCAGCGCTGGACCGGGTGAACAGCCAGGCACCGGCCGACCCCGCCACCACCAGCACCGCGATCGGCACCGCGAAACGGAGCCGGGGAATGCCGCGGCGCCGGCGGAAGAATGGCTTCCTGCGATTCACGCCGCCAGGCTAGGGCCCTGGATGCGCCCGCGTCGTCCCGCCAGGGAGTGTCATACCGAGGTATGAGTCGTCCGCCGCGGCCCCGGGGTCAGGCGGCCGGATCGGCGGCGATGGCGGCCGCGATGTCCGGGTCCACCTGCACCGCTCCGGCGAACTGCGATCCGAAGGACGCCGGGACGATCTCCACGTCCAGCCCGGGCTCCGGGGCCTGCAGCATCTCCCCCTCGCCCAGGTAGATGGCCACGTGCGAGATGTAATCCGGAGCGGTCGGGTCGGTGTGGTAGAAGAGCAGGTCACCCGGGGCCAGCTGGCTGAGGGGCACCAGCGGCCCGGTCAGCGCCTGCTCGGCCGCGACCCGGGGCATGACCACGCCCGCCTGGGCCAGCGACCACTGCACCAGCCCCGAGCAGTCGAACGCGTCCGGGCCGTTGTCGCCCCACACGTACGGCATGCCGAGCCGGCTCTCGGCGGCGGTCAGGAACATCACCAGCTGCGCGCGGGTCAGGCTCGCCCCGCCGACGGTGCCGGATCCCGCCCACCCCGAGTCGGCCGAGCCGGCCGGCGCCGCCTGAGCCACCAGCGGCGCGACGGCCGCGCCCCGCGGGATCACCCTCTGGATCCGCCGCATCAGCGAGCTCAGCACGGCGTTCGGGGCGCTGATCACGATCGCGTTGTCGGCCGGCATGCCGAGCGAGCGGGCCACGGCGTCGGACACCACGGCGTCCACGCCGCCGATCCCGACCGTGCCCAGGCCGGCCAGCGGCAGTTCCTCGACCCCGCGGCCGGTCACCTGCAGGTCCCGGCCGAGCGGCACCCGGTCCAGCTCGCCCATCGTGTACGAGATGGCCACGCCCCCGGCGGCCACGTTCTCCCACAGGCCGGCCGCCTGGGCCGTCGGCTTCGCGGCGTACGCCCGGAACGCTCCCGGGTCCACCCCGAGCGTCGCGGTGAGCTTGCCGTTGATCTCGATCCGGGCCGCGTCGACCGGCAGCGCCCCGGCCACCGCGTGCAGCCGCAGGATCGCCGCGACCACGGAAGGGCTCAGCGTCGCCGGCGCCACGACCAGCAGGTCGGCGGGCAGCAGCCGGCCCAGCGGGGCGATGGCGGGCGTCGACGGCGACCGACCGAAGTGCGACACCGCGACACTCTCAGGTCCAGAACGCGACGTCCCGGGGAGAACCGGATCCGTCACGCCACCCTGGGTTCCCGCGCCGCTCCCGGCCGGGCCGTGTACGCCGGCCGGCGCCGTAGCGCTCGCGGCGGAGGCCGCGGCGGGCGAGGCGTCGCCGGCGATCGCCGGGGCCAGCAGCGCCAGTCCCATACCGAGCAGGCCAAGCGGGGCCAGCGCGCGACGATTTCCACGCAGCTGCACTACTTCGCTCCGCCCACTTCGCCCCCTTCGCCTCGGCCCGCACCCGCCGTCACGGTCCCGCTCCGCAATCCGCTCATGCGCGATTCGCTCATGACGTGGCGCGCCAAAGCCGTCGCGCACCACAAACCTTGTCGCAAAGGGCGCATGGCTGTCTACCCCGCCGTCGCGGTAATGGCCGCGGTCAGGCCGCGGAGCCGGCGGGCCCGCCGGCCCCGGCCAGCTCAGCGCGCAGCTGCTC
>JASHUI010000833.1:0-7927 GCA_030040095.1 Streptosporangiaceae bacterium
CGGCCGACGGCCGCCGCTCGCGCCATGAGCATGCTCCCGGCGGCCAGCGCCGAAGCGGCCGGCGTCCGCGCCTGCGCGGCGTGACCCCGAAGCTCGCGCTCGGCCTGGCCGCCACGTTCGCCGCGGTGGTGATCATCGGAGGCGGGATGTACCAGATTCTCCGCTCTGGCTCGTCCGGGCCGAGCAGCAGCTCCGCCGAAGCGCCGTCCTCGGCCTCTGTCCCCGGGGCGGCGGGCGCCCCTGCCCTCGGTCCCGCGCTGCAGTACCGGCGCGGCGCGTTGCTGGAGAGCATCAGGCCGGTCTCGACCGGCACCAACTTCACCTCCGGCGGCCTGCCCGCCCAGGTCACCGCGGCGGTGACCAAATACGGCTCGAGCGCGGCCTTCGCGGGACCGATGACCAAGACGAGCAGCGGCTCCGTGGGCCAGGCCGGCCGCCCGGCCACGTTCGGCCGCCTGGCGGTGTCCGTCCTGCAGGGGTGCGTCAACCGGATCGCCGCCGGAGAGGTCGTGCTGCTCGTCGACGTCGCGCGGTACCAGGATGCGCCGGCGACCATTATCGTCACAGAGCTCTCGCAGGCCGCCCCGCTGCAGGTGTGGGTGGTCGGCACAGGCTGCTCGGCGGCCCGTGGCGACGTGCTGCGGCACGCCGAGATGAGCACGGCCGGCTGACCCGCGAGCACGGGAATCTCCAGGCCCTCAGATCTGTTGACCCCGCTGCATGTTCACGGAAGGGCATCGTCAAGTGACCGACGTTCGGAATGTGATCATCATCGGTTCCGGCCCGGCCGGCTACACGGCCGCGCTGTACGCGGCGCGGGCGCGGCTGCATCCCCTGCTTTTCGAGGGGTCGGTGACCTCGGGTGGTGCGCTGATGAAGACCACCGACGTCGAGAACTACCCCGGATTCCCCGATGGGGTGCTGGGCCCCGACCTGATGGACGCCATCCGCAAGCAGGCTGAGCGCTTCGGCGCCGAACTGGTCGCCGACGACGTCACCGAGGTGGACCTGGCCGCGGACCCGAAGGTCGTCAGGGTGGGTGACGACACCCACCTGGCCAAGACCGTGATCATCGCGACCGGCTCGGGTTACCGGGAGCTCGGCGTGCCCGGCGAGGACCTGCTGGCCGGGCACGGCGTGTCCTGGTGCGCGACCTGTGACGGCTTCTTCTTCCGGGAGCAGGACATCGCGGTCGTGGGTGGAGGTGACTCGGCGATGGAGGAGGCGACGTTCCTGACCAGGTTCGCGCGCTCGGTCACCGTCATACACCGCCGCGACCAGCTGCGCGCCTCCAAGATCATGCAGGACCGGGCGTTCGCCAACCCGAAGGTTGCTTTCGCGTGGGACAGCGAGGTGACGGAGATCCTCGGCGACGACCGGGTCAGCGGCGTGCGGATCAAGAACGTCAAGACCGGCGAGGAGAGCACGCTCCCGGTCACCGGCGTGTTCGTCGCGATCGGCCACGATCCGCGCAGCGAGCTGTTCACCGGCCAGCTCCCCACCGACCCGGAGGGCTATCTGATCGTCGACCAGCCGTCCACGCGGACCGCGATCGACGGCGTGTTCGCGGCCGGAGACGTGGTGGACCACACCTACCGGCAGGCGGTCACCGCCGCCGGGACCGGCTGCGCGGCGGCCCTGGACGCGGAGCGATGGCTAGCCGAGCACGAATCCTGAAGACCTGGGTCGGCACTGCGGCCGGATCGCCGGCCTGTATCCACCGTCACGTTCTGAGGAATGGAAGGAAGTCCGCACCGTGGGCGCAACCAAGAACGTAACCGACGCCACCTTCGAGGCCGAGGTGCTGAAGAGCGACAAGCCCGTTGTCGTCGACTACTGGGCCGAATGGTGTGGTCCGTGCCGGCAGGTCTCGCCGGTGCTCGAGGAGATCGCCAGCGAGCACGCCGACAAGATCGACGTCGTCAAGCTGAACGTCGACCAGAACCCGCTGACGTCACAGCGCTACGGGATCTTGAATATCCCGACGCTGAGCGTCTTCAAGGACGGGGAGGTCGTGAAGGAGATCGTGGGCGCCCGGCCCAAGTCCGCGCTGCTCCGCGAGCTCGCCGACTTCATCTGACCTGATCACCGTTCGAGTGCGCGCGGGGTCTCGCTGCGGCCGTCCGCAGCCGGGCCCTGCGCGCGTTTTCGCGGGCCGGTCGTGGCCTACGCCAGACGGAGCGTCCGTTCCGGCGTCATCGAACCGATCAGGCGCTCCAGCGCCACCTCGACGTCCTCACGCCAGGACAGAGCGGTCTTGAGCTCGAGCCGCAGCCGCGGGTAACGAGCGTGCTGGCGGACGGTCTTGAACCCTACCGCGAGCAGGTAGTCGGCCGGCACCACGCAAGACGGACCGTTCCATCGCAGATCCCCGAACGCCTCGATGGCCTTGACGCCACGTCTGGTCATGTCCTTCGCCACTCCCTGAACCAGCATCCGGCCGAGTCCGCCGTCGGCGAACTCGGCGAGCACGTGTGCGGTCATCAGCAGCACCGCGTCGGCACTCACCGGGCTGGTCGGGAACGCCACCGACCGCGGGACGTGCTGCGGCGGGGCGTACATCACGTAGCCGGCCGGGACGCCGTCGAGGTAGACGATCTTCCCGCAACTGCCCCACTCCAGCAGCACCGAGGAGACCCAGGCTTCCTTCTCCAGCCCGGGATCGCCCTCCTCATGGGCCCTGGCGAAGCCCACCGGGTCGAGTTCCCAGAAGACGCAGCGTCGGCACCTGGGGGGCAGATCGCTGATGTTGTCAAGGGTGATGCTGGCGAGGCGGCGCGACACGTAGCACCTCTGAGATCGTGGCAGCTGCTCCAAATACCGGGAAGCCGCGGGCTGGGCTGCGGTCCTGCCTGGGTGCGTCCCCGGTCCTACCCAGACATCGTACCTACTGGCCCGTCGCTAGGCTCAGCGAGTGACCTCAGCACTGACACCTCGCCCGGCGCCCGTCCGCAAGAGCTTCAGCAGCGATAATTACGCCGGCGCCCACCCCGCGGTACTGGCCGCTCTCGGCGAGGCGAACCTGGGCCACGTGACCGCGTACGGCGGCGACCCGTGGACGGGCCGAGCGGCGGCCCGGCTGTCCGAGGCGTTCGGCGCGGCCGGAGTGTTCTTCGTGTTCAACGGCACGGCGGCCAACGTGCTCGGGATCAGCCTCATGCTGGGCCCGCATCAGTCCGTGATCTGCGCCGAGGGAAGCCACCTCAACGTGGACGAGGGCGGGGCGCCGGAGCGGATCGTCGGCTGCAAGCTGCTGACCGTCTCGGCGCCCGACGGCAAGCTGACCCCCGAACTGGTGGCGACGCGGCTGGGCGGGCGCGGCGACGAGCACCGGGCGCAGCCTGGCGTGGTGGCCGTCGCCCAGGCCACCGAGGTGGGCACCTGCTACACGATCGACGAACTGCGGCGGCTGCGCGAGTTCTGCCGGGCGAGCGGGCTGCTGCTGTTCATGGACGGTGCCCGGCTGGCCAACGCGGCCGCGTTCCTGGGCTGCTCGCTGGCCGACCTGTCGGCGCACGTCGATGTGCTGAGCTTCGGGGGGACGAAGAACGGGGCCATCGGGGCCGAGGCGCTGATCGTGATGAACTCCTCGCTCACCACGACCGTGCCCTACCAGCGCAAGCAGCAGATGCAGCTCGCGTCCAAGATGCGCTACCTGGCGGCGCAGTTCAACGCGCTGCTCGACGACGACCTGTGGCTGCGCAACGCCCGGCAGGCCAATGCGATGGCGCGCCGGCTCGCCGACGGCGCTCTGCGCATCCCGGGCGTCCGGCTGCGGCACCCGGTCGAGTCGAACGGCGTCTTCGCCGTGCTGGACCCGGCGCTGATCGAGCCCCTCCGGCGCGACTGGCCGTTTCACGTCTGGGACCCCGCCGAGAACGTCGTCCGCTGGATGGCCGCCTTCGACACGACCGAGGATGACGTCGAGGCGTTCCTGTCCGCTCTCCGCGCCGCGACGGACGCGCTCTCCAGCTGACCTCGGGCGGTTGGCGCCACCGGCGACGGGGCGTAAGTTTCACGTGAATCAAAGGGCGCGCCGCCCAGGAGACGGCGCGATGTTTCACGTGAATCCAAAACCCGCGCCGCACCCGCGCTGGCGCTGGCGACCTCAGGCGCTGCGGGAGCGCACCCAGCCGGGCGTCATGGTCTCGATGATCCTGTCCAGGTCCTCGAGCGAGGCGAACTCGACGACGATCTTCCCCTTGCGCTGGCCCAGTTCCACCTTCACCCGGGTGTCGAACACGTCGGAGAGCCGGTCGGCCAGGTCCTTCAGCCCGGGAGCGACGGGCTTCGGCCGAGCGTCGTGCTGGCGGGGCGTCTTCGCGGCCTGGGCGCCGAGCGCGACGATCTCCTCCACGGCACGGACGGACAGGCCCTCGGCCACGATCCGGTGCGCGAGGTGCTCCTGCGCCTGCAGGTCCTCCACCGTCAGCAGGGCCCGGGCGTGACCGGCGCTCAGCACCCCGGCTGCCACCCGCTTCTGCACGTTGGCCGGCAGGCTGAGCAGCCGGATGGTGTTCGAGATGTGCGGCCGCGAGCGGCCGATCTTCCGGGCCAGCTCCTCGTGAGTGGCGGAGAAGTCATCCAGCAACTGCTGATACGCCGCCGCCTCTTCCAGCGGGTTGAGCTGTTCCCGGTGCAGGTTCTCGATCAGCGCGTCCCTGAGCATGTCGTCGTCGGACGTCTCGCGCACGATGGCCGGGATCTGCTCCAGGCCGGCCTGCTCGCAGGCGCGCCAGCGCCGCTCGCCCATGACCAGCTCGTAGTGGCCGGGCATCACCTTGCGGACCACCACCGGCTGCAGCAGGCCCACCGCCCGGATGGAGGCCGCGAGTTCCTCGAGCGACTCCTCGTCGAACAGCTGCCGCGGCTGCCTCGGGTTCGGGGTTATCGCGCCGACCGGTATCTCCTCGAAATAGGCTCCGAGCGGCCCCGGGTCGGGCTCGGCGGCCGCCGCGCGGGGATACGGGTGACCGGGGTCGGACGACACCGCCGGCGCGGTCGGAATCAGCGCTCCCAGTCCCTTGCCGAGTCCGCGCTTCTGCTGCGGCATTGCCTCTCCCTGAAATCCGCTCGCCACCTAGCCTGGCCAGCCCGCCGGCGTCCTGCCCTGGGCCGCCAACGTCTGCCAGAGCCATCCTGCCAGGTGCGTCCAGGAAAGCCGGCACCATCGGACCACAGGAGTCCGGCCGGCGGCCACGACGCCGTGGGGGGCGTCACGTCTGGCGCGCGCCGCGGTGCGCCATCTCCCTGGCCGCCTCGAGGTAGGCCTGGGCCCCGCTCGATCCAGGGTCGTAGGTCATCACCGACTGCCCGTAGCTGGGAGCCTCGGAGACCCGCACGCTGCGCGGGATGATCGAGTTCAGCACGATGTCTCCGAAGTGGTCCCTGACCTCCTCGGCCACTTGCGAGGCCAGCCTGGTGCGGCCGTCGTACATGGTCAGCAGGATGGTGGTGACGGTCAGCGCCGGGTTGAGGTGGCTCTTGACCAAGTCGACGGTCCGCAGCAGTTGCTCCAGCCCTTCGAGCGCGTAGTACTCGCACTGGATGGGGATCAGCACCTCGGGCGCCGCGACGAGGGCGTTGACGGTCAGCAGGCCCAGCGAAGGCGGGCAGTCGATGAAGATGTAGTCCAGGCCGGTGGAATCGAACCCGCCCAGCGCCCTGACCAACCGCGATTCCCGCGCGACCAGCGGGACCAGTTCGATCTCCGCGCCGGCCAGGTCGATCGTCGCGGGCGCGCAGTAAAGCTGCGGGATGCCCGCGGCCGGCTTGATGACGCCGGACAGCGGCTGGTTGTCGACCAGCACGTCGTAGATGGAGACCACGCCAGAGTGATGGTCCACGTCCAGCGCCGTCGATGCGTTGCCCTGCGGGTCCAGGTCGATCACCAGCACCCGCAGGCCGTGCAGCGCCAGGCTCGCGGCGAGATTGACCGCCGTCGTGGTCTTGCCCACCCCGCCCTTCTGGTTGGCGATCGTTATGATCCGGCATGCCCTCGGACGCGGCCACGGGCGGCTGCCGCCCCGGGCGGCCAGCGCGGCCCTGGCCGCGCGGGCGATCGGCATGTCCGCGACGCCCTCGGTGATGACCGGGCGCACCGCCTCGCTCTCGCGCTCGCCCAGGCTGCCCGGGGCATCGGGCTCGCCCAGCGGGCCGGGACCTCCCAGGGCGCCCCGATCGTTCCGGCCGCCCAAGGCGGCAGCGGGCCCGGTATCTCCCTGATCCGGCTGGCCGGGCCATCCCAGACCATGAGCGGCGGCCGTTGTCACGTTACTGCTCCTCCCGGCGTCCCCGGCGTCCCTGCTATCTCCGCCGCGTCACCCGGCCGCGCGCCCTTGCGGGCCGCGGCTAACGGCCGGCTGCGGGAAGCGGCCGGCCCGGCGGTCAGCCGGACAACTGTCGCCGGCGGACTGACCCTACCGCTCCCGGCCCGCACGACGGCCGCGTCCCGGACACCTAGCCGGCGCAGCACCCCGCGGGCCCGGGCCAGTTCCTGCTCGGCGCCGACCCCCTTCATGGCCAGGACCAGGCCGCCCGGCCGAACCAGCCCGAGCGCCAGCCCGGCTAGCCGCTCCATCGGGGCGACCGCCCTGGCCACCACGACGTCGGCCGCGAGCTGGCCGGCCAGCTCCTCGGCCCGGCCGCGGCGCACCACCGCGTTTCCCAGGTTCAGGTCCCGCACGCACTCCTCGAGGAACGCCGCCCGTCGCGCCATCGGCTCCAGCAGGACGACGCTGGCATCGGGGACCAGCATCGCGATCACGATCCCGGGCAGCCCGGCACCCGAGCCCAGATCGATCACCGAGCCGGGATGCGGGACCAGTTCGGCCACGGCCGCGCAGTTCATCAGGTGCCGGTCCCATAGCCGGGCGGTCTCCCTCGGGCCGATCAGGCCCCGCTCCAGGCCCGGCCCGGCCAGTAGGTCCGCATACCGCTCGGCCCGGGCGAGCGCGGGCCCGAATACGGCGCGGGCCTCGGGCGGCACCGGCGGGGCGGGCCGACCGGGAGCCCCGGGTTCCCCGGCGGCGGGAAGCGCCGACGGCCCGGCCTGGGACCGTCCTGGTGCCCGGGCCCCGCGTGACTCAGCTGGCAGGAAGAACGACCACCCGACGGTCCGGTTCCTCACCCTCGGACTCGCTTCGCAGCCCCGCGGCGGCCACCGCGTCGTGCACGATCTTGCGCTCGAACGGGTTCATGGCCCAGAGCTTCTTGGGCACGCCCGTGCGCTTGACCTCGTCGGCGGCATCCCGGCCGGTCTCGGCAAGCTCGCTGCGCCGCCGCAGCCGGTACCCGCCGACGTCGATCATGATCCGGGTGCGACTGCCGGTGTGCCGGTGCACGGCGAGCCTGGTCAGCTCCTGCAGCGCCTCGAGCACCTCGCCACGCGGCCCGACCAGCTCGTCGAGGGTCGCGCCGACCACGGAGACCACGGCGCGGTCTCCTTCCACGTCCATGTCGATGTCGCCGTCCAGGTCGGCGACATCGAGCAGCCCCTCGATGTAGTCGGCGGCTATCTCGCCCTCGAGTTCCAGGTCGCCAGCGTCCGTCAGTCCGGGCGCCGCCTCGCCGGACTCCGGCTCTGCCTCGAAAGCCTCATCCTGGGCGCCCGGGACCTCCGCCGGATCGTCCTCGACCGGCTCCGCGACCTCATCCACGGCCTGCCCAGCTTGGGCCTGATCCGCAGCGGGCACCTGCGGATCGGTGACCGCACTCTCTCCCTGGCTCACGACCCGGGCCTCCTACGTTCGGGGTTGACCTGTGCTGACGGCAGGCACGCCGCCAGCCGGCAGCGTCACCGCTTGCCCGAACGCTTGCTGCGAGACTGCCGTTGCCTCTGCTGCCTGACGAGCTTAACTTCGGGCTGCGGCGCCTCGGGCTCGGGTTCGCTTCGGCCCCGGCCGAGCCTGCGCAGCCTCCCGCCGCC
>JASHUI010000834.1:0-3971 GCA_030040095.1 Streptosporangiaceae bacterium
GGCGGAGCCGAGCCCCGGCTGCCCGGGTTCGCGGCCGCCTGGTTCGGCGACGGCGCCGTGGGCGACGGGGCGGAAGGCCGCGTTGGCTCGGGGGATGGGGTGCATCGCGGCCACGGCGCTGGTGAGCCGCTGGCCCGGTCGGCCAACCCCTTGGCAGCCGAGCTTGGGCCCGGGGACACCTGCCATCTGGACGTGGCCGACTCGTTCGGCAATCTGGTGTCCGCCACGCCGAGCGGCGGCTGGCTGCAGAGCTCACCGGTCGTTCCCGGGCTCGGGTTCTGCCTGGGCACACGCGCGCAGATGTTCACGCTCACCCCCGGGCTGGCCAGCACGCTGGGGCCCGGCAGGCGGCCGCGAACCACGCTGTCGCCGTCGCTGGCGCTGCGCGACGGCGAGCCATACCTCGCGTTCGGCACGCCCGGCGGGGACCAGCAGGACCAGTGGCCGCTCGCGTTCTTCCTCAACCACGTGCTGTTCGGCATGAACCTGCAGGAGGCGATCGACGCGCCCGCCTTCTGCACCGACCACTTCCCCTCGTCGTTCTACCCGCGGGGCTCCGTGCCGCGCTCGCTGTCCGTCGAGGCCAGGGTCGGCGAGCCGGTGGTCGAGGAACTGCGCCGGCGCGGGCACCGGGTGACCGTGATGCCGTGCTGGTCGCTCGGGCGGATCAGCGCGGTCTGCCGGGACCGCGGGTTCCTGCATGCGGCGGCGAGCCCGCGCGCCATGCAGGGCTACGCCGTCGGCCGGTAGCCCCGCGCGCCGGGGCGACCTAGGATCCACCTAGTGGCATATGAAGGGAACTGGGACATTGGTGCTGAGTCGTCCCACGCTTCAGGGCACCTTCGGCATGGTGGCCGCATCCGACTGGTTCGCCGCGACGGCGGGCATGGGCATGCTCGAGACCGGTGGCAACGCGTTTGATGCCGCGATCGCGGCGGGCTTCGTCCTTCAGGTGGTCGAGCCCTACATGAGCGGGCCCGGCGGCGAGGTGGTGGCCATATTCGCCGACCGCGGTGATCGGAAGCCGACGGTCCTGTGCGGGCAAGGACCTGCTCCTGAAAGAGCCACGCCGGAGCTCTTCGGACGTCTTGGGCTGGACGCCGTGCCGGGGTCGGGTGTGCTGGCCGCACCCGTGCCAGGGGCGTTCGACGCGTGGATGCTCCTGTTACGCGACCACGGGACGAAAAGCCTCCGGCAGGTGTTAGGTCCCGCCATTGACTATGCCGAAAATGGCCATCCTCTGCTGCCAGGAACTTCCCGCAAGATCCGTCAGAACGAGCAAATCTTCAAAAAGTACTGGCCGTCCTCGGCCTCGCTGTACCTGGCCCGCGGCAAGAGGCCGATGCCGTACACCCTGCACCGCAACCAGGCCCTGGCCGCCACCTACAAGCGCGTGCTCAGCGAGGCGGAGGCGGCCGCCGGGCAGCGGGACGGCCAGATCGACGCGGCTCGGCGCGCCTGGTATCAGGGATTTGTGGCCGAGGCGATCGACGAGTTCGCGAGGCAGCCCCACTTTGATGCGCAGGGGAGGCAGTACCCCGGTGTGATCAGCGCGGATGACCTCGCCCGCTACCAGTCCGGCTACGAGGAGCCTGCCTCGCTCGACTGGCGGGGCTGGACCGTCTGCAAGCCCGGGCCCTGGAGTCAGGGACCCGTGCAGTTGCAACAGCTGGCGCTCCTGGACGGCCTCGACGTGACCAGCGATGAGAACGATCTGGCGCGGCGCATCCACCTGATCACCGAGACCGCGAAGCTCGCCTACGCTGACCGGGACGCCTACTACGGCGACGTTCCTGACGTGCCGCTGAGCGCGCTGCTTTCGCCCGCGTACACGCGCGAGCGGTGCCGGCTGGTCGGCTCAGACGCGTCGCATGAGCTGCGACCCGGGCGGGTGGGGCAGCGAGAGCCGCGCCTGCCGCCCCCGCTGGCCACCGAGGACCGGTCGCTCGCCAGCGGCGACACCTGCCACATCGACGCCGTGGACGGGCAGGGAAACATGATCTCGGTGACGCCGAGCGGGGGTTTCCTGATGAACTCGCCCGTCATCGGGTCCCTGGGCTTCCCGCTGGGAACCCGTCTGGAGATGACGCGGCTCGAAGAGGAACTTCCCAACACGCTGCGGCCGGGCCGCCGGCCGCGGACCACGATCACTCCCACCATGGTCACGCGCTCCGGCGAGGCGGTCCTCGCATTCGGATCACCCGGTGCTGACCTGCAGGAACAGTGGTGCCTGCAGTTCTTTCTCTGGATCAGCTCCGGCCTGCAGGCGCAGGAAGCAGCCGAAGCGCCTCGTTGCCACACCACCCACCTGATCAGCTCACAGGTTCCGCACCAGGCTGAGTTAGGCCGGCTTGTCGTGGAGTCGCAGATCAGTGGCGATGCCGTCGCCGAACTACGGGATCGTGGTCACGATGTCATGGTCGCCAGTCCGTACTTAGGTCGCCTCGGCGGCATGGGCCGGATAACGGTCGTCGGCCGGGACCCGGAGACGGGCCGTCTGTTCGGAGCGGCTGATGCGCGCGCCGAGCAGGACTACGTGTGCGGGCGTTAGGCCGGAGAGCCGGGGAGGATGAGGGCCATGGGAAAAGCGCTGGAGGGCGTCCGTGTCCTGGACATGACACACGTTCAGTCCGGGCCGTCCTGTACTCAGCTCCTGGCCTGGCTGGGCGCGGACGTCATCAAGATAGAGCCGCCCGGCCGCGGCGACATAACGCGCGTCCAGCTCCGCGACCTGCCTGGCGTGGACAGCCTGTACTTCGCGATGCTCAATTGCAATAAGCGAAGCGTCACCCTCAACCTGAAATGCGAAGAAGGGAAACAAGTTTTTACCAGGCTCGTACAGCAGAGCGACGTTCTCGTCGAGAACTTCGGCCCGGGAGTTGTCGACCGCCTCGGATTCCCCTGGCCTCACCTGCAAGAGCTGAATGCCCGGCTTATATACGCGTCAATCAAAGGCTCGAGCGCGGGCGCTTACGCGTCGGTCAAGGCATACGAGCCGGTCAGCCAGGCCCTGGGCGGCGCGATGAGCACGACGGGATTCGAAGACGGCCCGCCGACCGTCACCGGCGCGCAGATCGGCGACTCGGGCTCAGGGGTTCATCTTGCCGCCGCGATCCTGGCCGCGCTCTATCAGCGCTGCAGCACTGGCCGGGGCCAGCGCGTCACGGTGGCGATGCAGGACGCCATCCTCAACCTGTGCCGCGTCAAGCTGCGCGATCAGCAGCGCCTGGAGCATGGTCCGCTGACGGAGTATCCCGGCCTCCCTTCCGGTGACGAGGTCCCGAGGTCGGGCAACGCGTCGGGCGGGGGACATCCGGGATGGGCGCTGCGGTGCGCGCCCGGCGGCCCCAATGACTTTGTCTACATCGTCATGCAGCCCAAGATCTGGGCGCCGCTGGTGCGGCTCATCGGGCGTCCCGAGCTCGCCGATGATCCCGAATGGTCCACTCCGGAAGGCCGGCTGGGCAATCTGGACGCCATATTCGCCATGCTCGAAGCCTGGACCAGCAAGCATTCTAAGTTTGAGGTGATGGAACATCTCATGGCCGCTGACGTTCCCTGCGGCCCGGTGCTGTCGACCAAGGAACTAATCGAGGACGAAGCGCTTTCAGCGTGCGGAGCGGTGGTTTCCGTCCAGCATCCGGTAAGAGGTGTTTTCAAGACCGTGGGGAGTCCGCTGAGGCTCTCTGACTCGGAGACAGACATCACGTCGCCTCCCCTGCTGGGAGAACATAACGATGAAATATATGCCGAGGTCGGCTACGGAAATGAAGACCTGACGAGACTGCGCCGGGACGGCGTGATATAGCTGACCGGGTCCTTAATTTACGGGCGTCAATAATTCACGGGCAGGGCCAGGCCGGCGACCACGGTGGCGGCCAGCGCGGCCGCCACCGCCATCAGGTCCGCCGCGGACCCGGTGGCGGCCGGCAGGTAGGCGGCGCCCGCCGCGAGCGCCAGCAGCCCGAGCC
>JASHUI010000835.1:0-5755 GCA_030040095.1 Streptosporangiaceae bacterium
TGGCTCGACCTGCGGTTCGAGCGCGCGCTGCCGGCCGGCGCGCTGCTCACCGCCGGCGGGGCACTGCTGCGGCTGGCCGGGCCCGGGTCCTACGGCTGGATCCTGGCCGGGCAGGTCGTGATCGCGGCCGGCCAGCCGCTGGTGCTGAACTCGATCACCAAGGTCGCCGCCCGGTACTTCCCCGAGCAGGAGCGCACGGCGGCCATCTCGGTTGGCAGCGTCGCGCTGTTCGCCGGGATCCTGGGCGCCGTGCTGTCCGGCGGCCCGCTGTACGCCGCGGGCGGGATCACGCTGCTGCTCACCGTGCAGGCCGTGCTGGCCGCCGCCGCGGCCGCGTGGGTGCTCATGGCGGTGCGCGTTCCTCCGGCCTTCCTGGCCGACCCGTCGGTCGCGGTGTCGCTGCGCTGGCTGCGGCGCGACCGGTTCATGTGGCTGCTGGCCGGCCTGCTGTTCATCGGCATGGGCGTGTTCAACGCGGTGGCGACCTGGCTCGACACGATCCTCGGGCACTTCGGCCGGGCCAGCGCGAGCGGCTACCTGATCGCGATCATGACCGCCGCCGGGATCGCCGGCGCGGCGGTGCTGCCGCAGGCGGTGGCCAAAACCGATCGCCGCCGCGGCATGCTCACCGCGGTGATCGCGGTCACGATCCTGGCGTTCCTGGCGATCGCGGCCGTGCAGAACGTGGTCGTCGTCGGCTGCGTCCTGGCCGCGGAGGGGCTGGTGCTGCTGGCCGGCCTGCCGGTCGCGCTGGACTGGTCGGAACTGCACGCCGGGCCGGAGCGGGCCGGGGCCGCGGCCGGGTTCCTGCTGCTCGCCGGGAACCTCGGCGGCGTGGTGCTGGTGCTGATCGTCCAGGTCCTGATCGGCAACCCGTACCTCGCGCTCGGTGCCCTGTCCGCGGTCGCCGTGCCGGGGCTGTGGCTGGTCGCCCGGCTTCCCGCGCGCGCCTGCGCCGCCCCCGGCCAGCCGGCCGGACCAAGGAGGGCCGCATGACCGATCACGACGATCCCATGGCCGAACTGCGGCGCCAGCTCCGGCCGTACCAGGACACGTTCCCCTCGTTCCCGCGGCTCCCGGACCAGGGGCTGCCCAGAAGCGAGATCACCGCGCTCGTCGAGGCCCTCGCCGAGGCGGAGAACCCGCGCTGGCGCGACGGGTTCGCGTCGGGGGCGGTGTACAACGGGGATCCCGAGCACGTGGCGTTCCTCAACCAGGTGTACGCCGCGCACTCGCAGAGCAACCCGCTGCACGCCGACCTGTGGCCGAGCGTGACCAAGTTCGAGGCGGAGATCGTCTCCATGACCGCCCGGATGCTCGGCGCCGGGCACGCCGCGGCCGAGGCACCGATCGTGGGGACCGTGAGCTCCGGCGGCACCGAGAGCATCCTGCTGGCGATGCGGGCCTACCGCGACCACGCCATCGAGCGCCGCGGCATCGCCAGGCCGGAGATCGTCGCGCCGGTCACCGCCCATGCCGCGTTCGACAAGGCCGCGAGGTTCTTCGGCATGCCGCTGGTGCGGGTCGACGTCGACGGCGGCTACCGGGCGGACCTGACCGCGCTGGCCGGCGCGGTCACCGAGCGGACCGCCGTCGTGGTGGGGTCGGCGCCGACGTTCCCGCACGGCGTCATCGATCCGATCCCGCAGATCGCCGAACTGGCCGCGCAGCGGGGCGCCGGCTGCCACGTCGACGCCTGCCTCGGCGGGTTCATCCTGCCGTGGGCCGAGCGGCTCGGCTACCCGGTGCCGCCGTTCGACTTCCGGCTGCCCGGCGTGACGTCGATGTCCGCGGACACGCACAAGTACGGCTACGCGGCCAAGGGCTCGTCGGTGGTCCTCTACCGGGGCAACGACCTGCGGCAGTTCCAGTACTACACGGTGGCCGACTGGCCCGGCGGGCTGTACCTGTCCCCCACCTTCGCCGGGAGCCGCCCCGGGGCGCTGTCGGCCACGTGCTGGGCGGCGATGCTCTCGCTCGGCGAGCGCGGCTACACCGAGGCGGCGCGGCGGATCCTGGAGACCGGCGCCCGGATCCGCGGCGGGGTCGCGGCGATCGGCGGCCTGCGCGTGCTCGGTGACCCGTTGTGGGTCATCGCGTTCACCGGCGACGGCGACGACCTCGACATATTCCAGGTTACCGAGAACATGTCCCGGCGCGGATGGAGCCTGAACGGGCTGCAGCGCCCGCCCGCCGTGCACATCGCGATCACGCTCCGGCACACCCTGCCCGGGGTCGCCGACCGCTTCCTCGCCGATCTGCGGGCGTCCGTCGACGAGGTGCGGGCGAACCCCGGGGTCCGCACCGGGCTGGCCCCCATCTACGGCATGGCGGCGGCGCTGCCCGAGGACGTCGTCCGCGACCTGCTCGGCGGGTACCTCGACATGCTGTTCGAGGTCTGACCGTGCCGCGCCACGTGCTCGCCGTCGACCTGGGAACCTCGGCGCTCAAGGTGGCGCTGGTCTGCACGTCGGGCGAGGTCGTCGCGTCGGAGCAGGAGCCGTGCCAAGTGGACTACCTGCCCGGCGGCGGCGCCGAGCAGGACCCGGCCCTGTGGTGGGCCACGATCGCCCGGGCGGCCACCAGGCTGATGGGCCGCGGCGCCGTCGCGCCGGGATCGCTCGCGGCCGTCTCGTGCACCGCCCAGTGGTCGGGGACGGTTCCCGTCGACGAGCACGGCGACCCGGTGCACCCGGCCGTCATCTGGATGGACTCGCGGGGGGCGCCGTACGCCCGGCGCGTCACCGGGGGCCCGGTGCGGGTGCAGGGCTACGGGCCCGGCAAGCTGGCCCGCTGGATCCGGGTGACCGGCGGGATCCCCGCGCAGAGCGGCAAGGATTCCATCGCCCACATCCTGTGGCTGAAGAACGAGCGGCCGCAGGCGTATCGCCGCGCGCGGCTGTTCCTGGAGCCGAAGGACTGGCTGAACCTGCGGCTCACCGGGCGCGCCGCAGCCTCCTACGACTCGATCGCCCTGCACTGGGTGACCGACAACCGGGATCCCGGCCGGATCCGCTACGACCCGGGGCTGCTGCGGCTGGCCGGCCTGACGCAGGCGCAGCTTCCCCGGCTCGTCGCCGCGACCGACATCCTCGGCCCGCTGCTGCCCGGCCCGGCCGCCGACCTCGGCGTGCCGGCCGGCCTCCCGGTCGTCGCCGGGACGCCCGACGTGCACTCGGCGGCCATCGGGTCCGGCGCCACGAGGGACTTCCAGGCGCACCTGTACTTCGGCACATCGTCGTGGCTGACCTGCCATGTCCCGTTCAAGAAGACGGACGTGCTGCACAACATCGCCTCGCTGCCCTCGCCGATCCCCGGCCGGTACCTGGTCGCCGACGAGCAGGAGACGGCCGGGGCGGCGCTGGCCTTCCTGCGCGACCGGGTGCTGTTCCCCGACGGCGCGCCGCGCGACGCCTTCGGCGAGTTCGACCGCATGGCGGCGCGGGCGTCGGCCGGCAGCGGCGGCGTGATCTTCACGCCGTGGCTGTACGGCGAGCGCACCCCGGTGGAGGACCGGTTCGCGCGCGGCGGGTTCTGGAACCTGTCGCTGGCCACCAGCCGCGACGAACTCGTGCGCGCCGTGTTCGAGGGCGTGGCCTTCAACGCGCGCTGGCTGCTGCGGGCGGTGGAGCGGTTCACCGGGCGCCGCCTCGACCCGATCCGGTTCATCGGCGGCGGGGCGCGCTCGGCCATCTGGAGCCAGATCGTCGCCGACGTGCTCGGCCGGACCGTCGAGCGGGTCGCCGACCCGCTCGACGCGAACGCCCGTGGCGCCGGGATCGTGGCGGCGGTCGCCCTCGGCGAACTCGCCTTCGACCAGGTGCCTGAGCGGGTCGCGGTGACCGCGACCTGCCGCCCCGACCCGGCCGCCGCGCGGATCTACGACGCAATGTTCGGCGAGTTCACCGGTCTCTACCGGCGCAACCGCCGGGCGTTCGCGCGGCTCAACCGGGCGCGGCCGGCCATGGCCGACGCGGCGGCCGTACCGGACGGACCGGCCGCGCCGGACGGCTGAGCCGTCACTTCCGGCCGGGCAGCCGCTGCAGAGCCCGCATCCCGGCCGTCATGACCCGGGCGTACGCCGCGGCGGGCATGGCACCCGGCGGCGCGATCGGGATGAGCCGCTGCACCGATACGGTCTGGGCGTTGGTGTACTTCAGTATCCCCTGCTCGCCGTGCCTGCTGCCGACCCCCGAGTCCTTCCAGCCGCCCATGGGCGCGTCGACGGACCCCCACGCCGCCGCGTAGGCCTCGTTGACGTTGACGGTCCCGGCCTCCAGCCGGCGGGCGATCCGGCGGCCCTCGCGGACGTCGCGGGTCCAGACCGAGAAGTTCAGCCCGTAGCGGCTGTCGTTGGCCCGCTTGACCGCCTCGTCGGACCCGCCGACCCGGTACAGCGAGATGACCGGCCCGAAGGTCTCCTCGGCGTAGAGCGTCATCTCCGGCGAGGTGCCGACCAGCACGGTGGGCTCGTAGAAGTAGGGGCCGATGTCGGGCCGGGCCCGCCCGCCGGCCAGCACCGTCGCGCCCTTGCCGACCGCGTCATCCACCTGGCCGGCGACGGTCTCCAGCTGCCTGGCCGAGATCAGCGAGCCGATGTCGGCCGTGTAGCCGAGCGCGTGCCCAAGGCGCAGCGACTTGGTCGCCCGGACGAAGCGCGGCACGAAGTCATCCCAGATCGCGGCGTCGACGTACATCCGCTCCATCGAGATGCAGAGCTGACCGGTGCTGGAGAACGCGGCCCGCACCGCGCCGGGCACGGTCCGGCCGAGGTCGGCGTCGGCGAGGACGAGGATCGCGTTCTTCCCGCCGAGTTCCATCGAGTAACCGACCAGGCGCCTGGCGGCCTGGGCGGCGACGACCCGCCCGGTCCGGGTGCTGCCGGTGAACATGAGGAAGTCGCAGTGCTCGATCAGCGGCGCCCCGAGGTCGGCCCCCGGGCCGGTCACCACCTGGAGGACACCGGGAGGCAGGCCGGCTTCCTCCAGCAGTTCCGCGGCCCACAGCGCCGTGTACGGCGTCTGGCTGTCCGGCTTGGCGATGACCGCGTTGCCGGCCAGCAGCGCCGGCAGGGCATCGCCGATGCCCAGCGTCAGCGGGTAGTTCCACGGGGAGATCACGGCGACCACGCCCTTCGGGTGGTGCAGCTCCCAGGTCTGGGTCAGCGCGGGAAGCGCGCCGGCCCGGCGGTGCGGCCGCAGGTAGCGCGGCGCCGTGCGAGCGTAATAGCGGCTCGTCTGGGCCACGTCGATGACCTCTTCGAAGGCGTGCGCCCGGGCCTTGCCGTTCTCCAGCTGAATCAGGTCGAGCACCTCGTCCTGCCGGTCGAGCAGCCGCGTGGCGAACCGCAGCAGCACCTGCGACCGCTCGGCCGCATGCGTCCGGGCCCAGCCTGGCTGGACCTTTCGCGCGGTGTCCACGGCCGCGGCCACGTCGTCCGGCACGCAGTGCGGGACGTGCCCGAGGATCGCGCCGGTCGCGGGCATCTCGATCGCGACCAGGTCCCTGGGGCCCGACGTGGCGGGGCGCAGGGCGAGCCTGCCGAGCACGTCGCCGGTGATCCGCGGGCCGAGCAGCCCGGGGTCGGCGCTGGGCGGGCTGCCGGTGGACGCTGTCATGGCCGGACTCCTTCCGCGCCGCGCGGCACAGACAGGTCACCGGGATGCCGTCACGCGGCTAGCGGATCTCGGTGATCGGCAGCCGCAGCGCCGCCGGGGCGGCCGCCGGCACCGCCGGGCTCCGCGGCTCGACCGGC
>JASHUI010000836.1:0-8462 GCA_030040095.1 Streptosporangiaceae bacterium
TCGCCACCGGCGACGCGGACCGGACCACGCGGTCGGTCGCCCTAACGCTGCGGGCCCTGCACGCATCCAATTTCCCGTCACATCCAGCGTGAAAAATGCCGCGAAGGCCTCGCGGCGCGCGCCGATTGACGCAACGCCGCATCAGCATGTCATTTCATCTTTAGCGCGCCGCCAGTGACCAGTAAATGAACGCCTCAGCAAAACTGCGCCGCCCCTCTGGAATCTCACGCACCCGGGCGTTACGCTAGGGCGCCACCACCCCGAGAAAGCGAGGGATCCCCTCATGAAAGGCAAGGCCGCAGCCATTTTCGCGGTAACGCTCGCCGCGTCGGTCACCGGCTCGGTACCCGCGACGGCGGCACCGCGCGCCGCGACGCCCGCCGCCGCGGTGCGGACGTTCGGCTCCGTGCGCGAGGCACCAGGCGTCCATCTGGCGCCCACCCGCCTGCCGCACGCGACGGTCAAGAATGGCACCTATCTCACGAACAACTGGGCCGGGTACGCGATCACGGCGCGCGGCGGCAAGACCATTCCACAGGTCAATGCAGATTTCACGGTGCCAAGCGTGAATTGCGCCGAAAGCCCTATCGGCGTGACCGGCACTTCGTATCTCGGTGAGTGGGCCGGGTTCGACGGACTGGTGGACAATACCGTGGAGCAGGAAGGCATCGCCGCCTACTGCACCTCGATCACGGGCCCGGCCACCTATTACGCGTGGTACGAGATGGTCCCGTTGGCGCCTGTCGCCTTTACCGGGATCGACCCCGGCGATGCGATATCGGTCGAGACGAAAAGGGTTGGCTCCAGCTACGAGCTGACGCTCGACGACATCACCACCGGCGGCGGCTTCAGCACGGAACAGGCCTGCCCGGCCGGCTCGACCTGCAAGGACAACAGCGCGGAGGTCATCACCGAGGATCCGAGCGGTGCCGTGGCGGCCGGCCAGTTCCTCGCCGACTTCGGCATGGACAACCAGACGGGCATCCTGGCTCACACCTACAACGGCAAAGACGGCAGCTTCGGCACCAACGACTACTGGTACATCCAGGTCATCCAGATGCTGGACCCGTCGGGCAACTCGATGGCCACGCTCAGCCCGATGTACGGATCCCAGGCCTTCAGCGTGACCTGGCAACGCGGCGACTAGCCGGCGGCGCCAGGCGCTAGCCGCGGCCGATAAACGGCATCTTGGTGGCCATCAGCGTCATGAACTGGACGTTGGCCTCCAGCGGCAGGCCGGCCATGTGCACGACCGCGTCCGCGACCAGCCCGACGTCCATCATCGGCTCGGCCCGGCGGCTGCCGTCCGGCTGCAGCGCCTCGGTCGCGAGCATGCCCGCGAGCTCGGTCACGGCGTTGCCGATGTCGATCTGGCCGCAGGCGATGTCGTAGGCCCGCCCGTCCAGCGACGTCGCCTTCGTCAGCCCGGTGATCGCGTGCTTGGTCGCCGTGTAGGGGGCCGAGCGGGGCCGGGGCGACTGCGCGGAGATCGACCCGTTGTTGATGATCCGGCCGCCGCGCGGGTCCTGCTCCTTCATCACCCGGAACGCGGCCTGGGTGCACAGGAACGCCGCGGTCAGGTTCACGTCGACCACCGACTGCCAGTCGGCGAGCGGCACCTGCTCGAGCGGCACCGGCGGGAGCGCCCGGCCCGCGTTGTTGAACAGCACGTCCACCCGGCCGAACAGCTCCACGGCCCGGCCGAACAGCCGCTCTACGTCCGCCGGGTCGCTGACGTCCGCGACCACGGCCACCAGCCGCGAGCCCTCCGCGGCGCCGTCGGCCACGGTCTGCTCCAGCGGGCCCGGCCGCCGGCCGCCGATCACGACCGAGTAGCCGGCCCGCCCCAGCGCCAGGGCGCAGGCCCGGCCGATGCCCGTTCCGCCACCGGTGACGATCGCGACCTTGTCCGTCATGGCGCCAGATCCCCGCCGGCCATGCCGACCAGGCCCGGGTCCAGCACGACCTTCTCGTCGTGATCGCGCACGGCCGCCACCACCTGGTCGACGGCGAAGGCGACCAGGCCGGGCGCGTCTTCCGGTATGCGGTGGCCGGCGTTCCTGGCCACGATCAGCGCCGACCCGGCCTGGGCGGCCAGGTCGGCCTGGGCGTGCTGCCAGACGGCGTCGATCTGCGGATCGGGCGGCGGGGCATGCCAGCGGCCCGGCGTGCGGGCCAGCACGATCGAGGGGACCCGCGGCAGGATGGCGCGGGTCACCTCGCGCTCGCCCGCCGTCGCGTCGACCTGCGTCGCGCCGGGGCCCTCGCCGTCCACCGCGGAGTCCGCCCCGGGCCAGAGGAACAGCCGGGGCACCGATCCGTCGACGTGAACCATCCCGGCCACCCGGCCCGGGTACGCTCCGGCGAACACCCGGATGATCAGGCTGCCGACCGAGTGCCCCACCAGTACCGCGGGCGAGGAAACGCCCAGGTGATCAAGGAGAGCGGCGAGCTCGGCCGCGAACCTGCTGTAGGAGAGCGGCGGGTTGGGCGCGGGACGTGGCGGGCTGGCGCCGATGCCAGGCCGGTCATAGCTGATGACCCGCGAGCCCTGGGTGAGCTGGCTTATCACCTGCCGCCAATACGAGGCCGGGTCGCCGAGGGAGGAAACCAGCACCACGGGCGGGTTCCTGCCCTCGAGGTCCTCGGCCGAGATCAATGCAGTAGCCATCGTCGTCTGCCCTTATCCCCCGAAAGGCCGGATTGGCTGATTTATTTAGCGCCGAGAATAGGCCGTAAACGGGCTCGCTGTCATGTACCCTGCGCCCGGAAGTCCGGCGCGGCGCCCGTCCGCGCAGCCCGTCTCGGGTGACCGCCTCGCCCGCCCCGAGACGTCGCGTTCAGGATTGTCGTACCACCCTTGTCACGAGAGATCGCAGGTCATCCCAGGACTTGTGATCGTTGCGGCTTCCCGCGTGCGGCCTGCTGAACTGGCTAACTCCGACGGCGAGGTCGGCCAGGTCCCACCGGATGCGGTACAGCTCGAGCATCGGCGGCCACGCGGTCACGCCGGTCGCGCCGGCGTAGCCGCGCAGCACGGAGCCGTCGCCGGGGTCGAGGCTCCACAGATCCCGCTCGGGCGGCGCGACCAGGGCCGTGTCCCAGTCCACCAACGCCCAGCCGGCCGGGGTCAGCATGGTGTTGCCCGGATGGGTCTCCCCGTGGGTCAGCACCATCCCGGCCGGCCGGGAACGGCCCGCCAGCTCGTCGTACCGGGCGAGCAGCCGCCGCACCGGGCCCGCGTTCCTGGCGAGCAGGGCCGCGGCCGGACCGGCATACGGACCGAGATCCGCCCCGGCCCGGGCGCCGAACCGGCCGTCCGCGCCGAGCGCCGCCTCCAGCTCGTCACGGTGCGCGATCGCGAAGTCCTCGGTCGCGGCGTTCCTCCGGGCCCGCTCCGGCGCGGTGTGCAGGGCGACGACCATGTCGAGCACGCCGCGGCGGTGCGCTGGATCGGCGAACTCGCCCCATTCGAAGCTCCGCCCGGTCACGAACGGGTAGAGCGCCACGGCGAACCGCTCGCGCAGCAGCAGCGCGGGCTGGCCGTCCCTGGCCGGCATCGGAGCCACCACGAACGCGGCGCCGCACTCCCGCAGGTCCGCGGCGGCGCGAAGCGAGGCCCTGAGCCGGACGAACGCCCGCGCCGGCGACTCCTCCCGGCGCAGCCGCTTGCTCTCGAGCTCGTAGACGGTCAGGAACCAGCGCGCGCCGCGGGTGCCGCGCACCTCCCAGTGGTGGCTGCCGAAGCCGAGCGGCCGGTAGCTCATGCCGGTGACACCGATGCTCCAGCCGCCGGCCAGGGCGGACGCGAGCTCCTCCTCGGACAGGTCGTTCGGCGGCGTCAGCACCCTGGTCCTCGGGCGGGTGTCGCTGGTCGCCGGGTCAGCCCTGGCGGGCCTCCTCCACGGTCAGCTCGGCCGCCGGGTCGGCCTCGAGGCGCGCGTCCGGGATCGGCACGCCGCTGCGGACGGAACGCCCGTACGTGCCGTCGTCCAGCCTCCGCAGCGCCCGTTCGATCGCCGCCAGCCGGTCGCGCAGGCTCTCGGCGATGGCGTCGTCCATGCCCTCGGCGGTCAGCAGCTGGGCCGGATCGGACACGTCCACTCCCTGCTCGTCCTCGGCCTCGCGGTCCTCCTCCCCGGCCTCCTCGGTGCCGGTGAGCAGGCTCCGCACCTCGGTTCGCTCGGCCTGCAGCAGCGATCGTGCCCGGCTGTAATCCATCCGCTCTCCATCCGCCCAGGCCCGTCCGGGCATTGCGCATCGCGCGGCGGTCGCGCCGCGTACCGACCTCACCAGTCTTTTCCTTCGGCTGGCCCCCGCCTCAGCCTGTCACATCCCGGGCCCGGCCGGAGCGCGGCCCGCGACGCTGGAGCGAACCGAACGTGAGTGGCCCGTGACAAAAAGCGCGATACTGAGGAGCGACCGCCCGGCGGACCCGGTCCGGGAAGCGCCAGGAGAGGTGGCAGGCGTGACCATCAGCCCACCGCAGGCTGGCCGCCCCCGCGACCCCGACGTCGATCGCCGGGTCGCGGACGCGGCCATGACCTTGTTCGGCGAGTCCGGCTGGGCCGGCTTCAGCGTCGAGGCCGTGGCCAAGCGGGCCAGCGTCGGCAAGGCCTCCATCTATCTGCGCTGGCCGACGAAGGAAGCGCTGCTGGTCGAGGCGCTGCGGCTGCGGGTGGGGATCATCGACGAGGTTGACACCGGCTCGCTGCGGGAGGACCTGGTCAGGCTGGCCCGGCAGATACTGGACCTGTACCTGGGCGACGCCGGACGCGCCGCGCTGCGCCTCTGGCTGGAGGGCGACCTCATCCCCGGCCTGGCCGAGCAGCTGAGCGCGCTGCGCACGTCCCAGGTCATGGCGGCCCGCGCCATCGTCCGGCGCGGCATCGCCCGCGGCGAGATCCCCGCGGGCACGTCGATCACGCTGCTGCTCGACACCCTGGTGGGCGGCGCGACGACCCACGTCCAGAGCACGCCGAAGGACCGGCACGACACGCTCAGGGCCGACGCCGACCGGTACGCTCAGCAGCTCGTCGACTTCCTGCTCTGCGCGGTCCACTCCCCCGCGGCCAAACGCTCCTAGCCCGCGCCTGGCCGCGGATCCGGCCGGCGGGGCATGATGCCGGTATGCGTGATCATGCGCCGGCGCACCCGGCACCGCGGAGCCGAGCGTGGTGACCGCCTACGCGGCGGAGCGCTGGACCGAATTCGGCGTCGCCACGGCGGGCGCCGCCGCGGCGCTGGCCGGATTGCTGGTCGTGGCGATCTCGATCAACCTGGAGCGGATCCTCGAGTATCCGAGCCTGCCGAACCGCAGCGCGCAGACGCTGATCTTGTTCGCGATGCCACTGGTAATGGCGCTGCTGCTGGTCGTGCCCGGTCAGCCGGACGGCGCGCTCGGCTCGGAGCTGCTCGCCATCGGGCTGGCCGTGGGGGCGTTCATGCTGGTGACCAACGCCCGGGCGCCGCTGTCGGAACACGAGACCAAGATCACCTGGACGATCACCCGCCTTCTCCCGGCGATCCTGAGCTGCGGCTTCCTGGCCGTGGCGGGAATTACCCTGATCACAGGGGCCGGGGGCGGGCTGTACTGGCTCGTGCCCTCGGTGCTGGCCGGGGTCGTCTTCGGCCTGATCAACGCCTGGGTGCTGCTCATCGAGATCCTGCGCTAGCGGAACCGGCGAACCGTCATCACGAGGGGCGAGAGGACGAGGGGCATGCAGTTCACCGCCGAGCACGAGGCGCTGCGCGCGAGCGTGCGCGATCTCGTGGAGCGCGAGATCAACCCACATGTCGATGAGTGGGAGCGGGTCGGGCGGTTCCCCGCGCACCAGCTGTTCCCGGTGCTGGCCAAGATCGGCCTGCTCGGCCTGGAGTACGACCCGGCCTACGGCGGGGAGGGAGCGGATCATTCCTTTACGGTCGTGGCCGGCGAGGAGCTGGGCCGGATCGACTGCGGCGGCGTGCCGATGGGCATCGCCGTGCAGATGGCCATGGCCACGCCGTCCCTGCACCGGCACGGCAGCCACGAGCTCAAGGAACGGTTCCTGGCCCCGGCGATCCGCGGCGAGATGGTCTGCTCGATCGCGGTCACCGAGTCAGACGCCGGATCGGACGTGGCCGCCCTGCGCACCCGCGCGGAGCGGGACGGCGACGACTGGGTGATCAACGGCAGCAAGATGTTCATCACCAACGGAGCCCAGGCGGACTGGATCTGCCTGCTGGCCCGGACCTCCGGCGAGGGCGGTTACCGCGGGATGTCGCAGATCGTGGTGGAGACCGACCGGCCCGGCTTCCGCGTGTCCCGCACCCTGGACAAGCTCGGCAACCGGTCGTCCGACACCGCCGAGCTGTCGTTCACCGACCTGCGGGTGCCGGTCAGCAACACGATCGGTGAGATCGGGCGCGGCTTCCAGCAGCAGATGCAGCAGTTCCAAACCGAGCGCATGATCGCGTGCTACCTGCACGTCGGCTCCATGCAGAAGGCGCTGGACCGGACCAGGGACTACCTGGCCCAGCGGCGGGTCTTCGGGCGGCCGCTGCTGGCCAACGACCACGTCTCCTACCGCCTCGCCGATCTGTCGGCCCAGCTGGACCTGGTCCGGCACTACAACTACGCGTGCGCCGACGCGTACCTGCGCGGCGAGGACACGACCCGGTACGCCACCATCGCCAAGCTCACCGTGGGCCGCCTCTCCCGCGAGATCGCCGACACCTGCCTGCAGTTCCACGGCGGGGCCGGCTACATGGAGGAGACGTGGACGGCGCGGTTCTACCGGGACAGCAGGCTGACCGGCATCGGCGGCGGCGCCGACGAGGTCATGCTGAACCTGCTGGCCCGCCTGGACGGGTTCACCGTCTAGCCCTCGTCGCGCACCGCGGCGCTGGCGGCGATGGCCGAGCCGCGGGCGCCCGCCATGTCCAGGTCGGGGACCAGCGCGATGGCCTCGACCCGGGATTGCTCCTCGCGCAGCAGCGTGTGCTCGCGCACCCGGTCCAGGAACCAGTCGCGGAAATGCGCCGCGGCCTCGACCACGCCGCCCCCGACGAAGTACACGTCCGGGTCGGTGAAGTTGGCCGCGATCGTGAACAGGCGGCCGATCGCCATGGCCTGCTGCTCGAAGATCGCGAGCGCGAGCGGGTCGCCGGCCTCGCCGTAGCCGCGGACCAGCTTCGCTGCCCGCCCGGGCTCGACCCGGGCCAGCTCGTGATCGGGGTACCGGGTCAGCCAGTAGGGCAGGAGGTTCTTCTCGATCCCGGTCAGCGAGGCCACGCTCTCGGCGTCGGAGGACAGGCCGCAGTTGCAGGCCGGCACCGGCTGCCCGGGACCGAGCAGGCCCTCGACCGGGATCCAGATATGTCCCAGCTCGCCCGCCATCCCGGCCGCCCCGCGCACCACGTGCCCGCGCTCGACCACCCCGCCGCCCAGGCCGGTGCCCACGATCGCCGCGACCGAGGACCTCCGGCGGGCCTGCTCGCGATCGAAGTACACGTGATGGGCGTAGAGCGCGGCCGCGTTGGCGTCGTTGCTGTACAGAACGGGGAGCCCGATCCGTTCCTCAAGCGCTCCGCGGACATCGAATCCGCGCCAGCTCCCGTGGGTAAAGTTCGTGGACCCCTTCGACGAGATGACTCCGTCCGCGCTGACCGGGCCCGGGGTGTCAAGGCCGATCGCCCGGACCAGGGCCCTCGGCGTCCCGGTGAGTTCCAGGACCTGCTCCAGCGACCTGGCCAGCGCCTCGATCGCCTTCTCCGGGCCCTCCTTGACGTAGCTCGGCGACTCCACCAGGCGGTCCACGAGGAAGCGGCCGTCGCTGTCGAGCACGGTCGCGTTGTTCGTCGATCCGCCGTTGTCGAGGCCGACCACGACCCACCCACCGGGATCCGCCATCGTCGCCTCCTCGACCGCCGGGCCGCGGGGCCGCCAGGCCGGCCTACGGCGTCGGAGGGTAGATTACCGGTCAGGCCAGGACGGTCAGGCCAGGGCCGAGCGGGCCGCGCCGCCGAGCAGCGCCAGCGTCCAGGCCGTCAGCACCAGCGCGAGCAGTGCCGGTCCGGCCACGCGCAGCCCGAGCACCCCCACGCCGAAGCCGACGATCAGCGCCTGCTGGCCCAGCAACGCCGCCAGGGCCGGCACCGCCATGCCCGTCAGCAATTCGGCCGGGCGAACCGAGGTCATCCGGGCCCGCTCCCAGGTGTGCCAGATCCGCTCGGTCAGGATCGAGCCCCGCAACCCGGCCGGCCAAGTGGCTCGACGCCGCGATCGACTGCGACGCCGAGTTCGAGCCGACATGAACGACGTGCTGCACCTGATCGAAAGCATCGTCGGCAACAAGGGTTCAGCTTTTGCCGGTCCGGGCCGGCAAAAGCTTAACCGCTGACGCTCAGGGCACCCGCGCGCCGGCTCGGGGCCGCCGGGGCGCCGGCTCTAGCCGCCCGGGCGCCGGCTCTGGGCGCCC
>JASHUI010000837.1:0-3417 GCA_030040095.1 Streptosporangiaceae bacterium
GTCGCCGGCTTCGCCGGGGGCCTGGTCCGGCCTGGCGTGCTGGTCGTGGGCGAAGTAGTTGAACAGGACCTGGAACAGCGGGGTGCGGGACCGGTCCCGCTCGGTGACCAGCTCGTCCACCAGCTGCTCGAACGGCAGGTCCTGGTGCGCGTACGCGGCCAGCGCCATCGCCCGCACCCGGCCCAGCAGCTCGGCGAACGTCGGGTCGCCGGACAGGTCGGCCCGCATGACCAGCGTGTTGACGAAGAACCCGATCAGGCCCTCGGTCTCGGCCCGGTTCCGGCCCGCCACCGGCGTGCCCACCACGATGTCCTCCAGGCCGGTGTAGCGGCCCAGGAACACGGTGAACACCGCCAGCAACGTCATGAACATCGTCGCCCCGGCCTGGCCGGCCACCTCCCGCAACCGCCCCGCCACCGGCGCCGGGACCGTGAACCTGCGCACCGCCCCGGCCGGCGAGCGCACCGGCGGCCGCGGCCGGTCACCGGGCAGGTCCAGCACCGGCGCCCCGGCCAGGCGCTCCCGCCAGTACCCCAGCTGGGCTTCCAGGACCTCCCCGGCCAGCCATTCCCGCTGCCACACCGCGAAGTCCGCGTACTGCACCGGCAGCGGCGGCAGCGGATCGCCGCGCCCGTTACGCAACGTCTCGTACAAGGCATCCAGCTCACGGCGCAAGATCCTGGCCGACCACTCATCGCACACCACGTGATGCACCGACAGCACCAGCACATGATCGGCCGGGCCCAGCCGCACCAGGCAGGCCCGGACCAGCGGCCCGGCCCCCAGGTCGAACGGCGCCGCCGCGTCCGCCGCCACCAGCGCCCGCGCCAGCCCCAGCGGATCGCCGCCGCCCGACACATCCGCCACCGGCAGCGGCAACGGCCGCGGCGGGTCGATCACCTGATACGCCACCCCGTCGCTCCCGGCCACCAGCCGGGTCCGCAGCACCTCATGCCGGGCCACCACCGCCGCCAGCGCCGCCCCCAGCGCCGCCACGTCCAGCTCGTCAACCACCCGCTCCGGCATCGGCACGTTGTACTCCACCGACCCCGGCTCCAGCTGGCTCAAGAACCACAACGGCTGCTGGGCGAACGACAACGGCAGCCGCCGGTCCCGGGCCACCGGCACCACCGGCGGCGCCGCCACCCCCGCCGCCGCCGCGTCGATCACCCCGGCCAGCCCCGCCACCGTCGGATGCTCGAACAACGCCGCCAGCGCCACCTCACGCCCGAAAACCGCCCGCACCCGGGAAATCACCTGGGTCGCCAGCAGCGAGTACCCCCCAAGCTCGAAAAAGTTATCCTCGGCCCCCACCCGGTCCACCCGCAGCAGCCGCTGCCACATCCCGGCCAGCAACTCCTGCGTCGGCGTCGACGGCGCTATGTAGCCCCGCCCCGCCCCGCCCCGGCCCAGCGCAGGCCGGGACCCGTCCACCGCGGGCAACGCCGCCCGGTCCACCTTCCCGGCCGCCGTCACCGGCAACGACGCCAGCTCCGTGAACACCGCCGGCACCATGAACTCCGGCAGCCGCTGCAGCAAGAACCCGCGCAGCTCCCCCACCGGCGGCAGCCCCGCCGCCGGATCCGCGGGCACCACGAACGCCACCAGCCGCGCCTGGGCCCCGCTGCCGTCCGCCACCACCACCGCGGCCCGCAGGTCCGGGTGAGCCGCGATGGCCGCCTCGACCTCCCCCGGCTCGACCCGGAACCCGCGCACCTTGAGCTGGTCGTCGGCCCGGCCCACGAACTCCAGCTGACCGTCCGCCCGCCACCGCACCCGGTCCCCGGTCCGGTACGCTCGCGACCCGTCCCCGGCCAGCGGGTCGGCGACGAACCGCTCCGCCGTCAGGGCCGGACGCCCCGCATAGCCGCGGGCCAGCTGCGGACCCGCGACCCACAGCTCACCGGGCACGCCGACCGGGACCGGGACCAGCCTGGGATCCAGGACGTACACCCGGGTCTTCGGCAGCGGGCGGCCGATGGGCGGCACGAGGCCGCCGTCTGCCTCCAGCTCCGCGATGGTGGCGCAGACCGTTACCTCGGTCGGCCCGTAGGCGTTCAGCAGCCGGCCGCGCTCCCGCCATCGGTCGGCCAGGCGGCCGTCCAGGCGCTCCCCGGCCGCGACCAGGGTGACCAGCCCGCCCACATCGCCCGGGGCCAGGACGTTCAGCAGCGACGGCGGCAGCGTGGCCACGCCCACCGCCCGCTCGCGCACGAGCCGGGCCAGGGCTTCCGGCTCGGCCCGCTGACCCGAGGTGGCCACCGCCAGCGACCCGCCGGGCCCGAGCGCCATCAGCAGCTCCCACACCGCGGCGTCGAAGCTGAACGACGCGTACTGCAGCACGACATCGCCTTCGCGCAGACCGAACACCGTCCGCTGCGCGGCCGCCAGGCTCGCCACCCCGCCGTGCGTGATCTGCACGCCCTTGGGCGTCCCGGTCGATCCCGACGTGTAGATGACGTACGCCAGCTGACCGGGCGCTACCGCCATGCCCGGAGGGACGGCAGGCATGGCCGCGACGGCCGCCGCGGTGACCGGGTCGTCCAGGCCGATCGTGCGGGCGCGCCCGGCCGGCAGGTCCGCGATGACGGCGGCCGTTCCCACCAGGAGCGCCGCCCGGCTGTCGGCCAGCATGAAGCCCAGCCGCGCCGGAGGGTAGTCGGGATCCAGCGGCAGGAAGGCACCCCCGGCCTTCCAGACCGCCAGCACGGCCGTGATCATGTCGGGTCCGCGGCGCAGGCACAGTCCCACCACGGTCTCCGCCTTCACTCCGAGACCCCGCAGGTAGTGCGCCAGCCGGTTGGCCCGGGCTTCCAGGCCGGCATACGACAGCGACACCGCGCCGCAGACCGCGATGGCATCCGGACCGGCCGCCGCCCTCGCGGTCACCAGCTCGTGCATGCCCTGCGCCGGAGCGTCTCGCCGCGCGCTACCTGCCTCACCCATCTGCGCCACCCCACTCTCGGACAAGCAGCTTCCGCTCGGCCTCGGTCAGCATCGGCAGCCGAGACAACCGCAGATCCTCTCCGGCACTCGCCCCGGTCAGCAATGCCGTCAGGTGTCCTGCCATACGCTCCGCGGTCTCGGCGTCGAACAGCGCGGTGCTGTACTCCAGCGCGCCGGCCAGGCCGCCCTGATCGTCGTCGGCCAGGATCAGCCGCAGATCGGCCCGGGCGATCACCCCGGAGCGCAGATCGTCCGCGGCCTCGGGCTGATCCCGGTCGCCGGCTTCGCCGGGGGCCTGGTCCGGCCTGGCGTGCTGGTCGTGGGCGAAGTAGTTGAACAGGACCTGGAACAGCGGGGTGCGGGACCGGTCCCGCTCGGTGACCAGCTCGTCCACCAGCTGCTCGAACGGCAGGTCCTGGTGCGCGTACGCGGCCAGCGCCATCGCCCGCACCCGGCCCAGCAGCTCGGCGA
>JASHUI010000838.1:0-5230 GCA_030040095.1 Streptosporangiaceae bacterium
CCACGCGCCCGTGCCCGCCGCCGGGCAGCCCGTCGACACCTCGCACCCCACCCACGTGGTCGGTGACGGCACCCCGGCCAGCTGCACGTCGGCCGCGGTGGTCGCCGCCGTCGCGGCGGGCGGCATCATCACGTTCTCCTGCGGCCCGGCCCCGGTGACCATCACCATGCAGGCCACGGCCAAGGTCGTGAACACCAGCGCGGAGGTGGTCCTGGACGGCGGCGGCAAGGTGACGCTGAGCGGCGGGGGAACCCGCCGGATCCTGTACCAGGACACCTGCGATCCGGCCCAGGTCTGGACCACCTCGCACTGTCAGGACCAGGCCGAGCCGCACCTCGTCGTGCAGAACCTCCGCTTCGAGGACGGCAACTCGACCGGCCAGACCTTCGACGGCGGTGGCGGCGGCGCGATCTTCGACCGTGGCGGCCAGCTCACGGTGATCGACTCCTCGTTCATCGACAACCGCTGCGACCCGACCGGTCCCGACCTCGGCGGCGCGGCGATCCGGGCGCTGAGCCAGTTCGACAACCTGCCCGTCTACATCGTGCACAGCACGTTCCGCGGCGGCGTCTGCTCCAACGGCGGCGCGCTCAGCAGCATCGGCGTGTCCTGGGTGGTCCTCAATAGCCTCATCGCCGGCAACCAGGCCATCGGCTGGGGCGCCAACCCGGCCAGCTCGGGCACCCCCGGCGGCGGCAGCGGCGGGGGCATCTACACCGACGGCGACCAGTACTCGCTGACCATCGACGGCACCGTGATCAGGAACAACATCGCTCGCGAGGGCGGCGGGGCCATCTTCTTCGTCAGCGACGACTTCACCGGCACGCTGTCCATCGAGGACTCCAGGCTGCGCGACAATCCCAGCGAGGGCTTTGCCACGGCCGGCTTCCCGGGAATCTTCTTCCACAGCGACGGCAGCCCGTCGGTGGCCGGCTCCACGCTGGCCGGCTGATGCGCCGGATCGCCTGAAAAACCGTATCGATCGTCTTGAACGCTACGCCTCCCGGCGCCATTCGCCGACGGCCGCTCTGGCCGCCCCCTCACTCGGCCCGGCTGAACGTGCGCCGGTAGGCCTGCGGCGTGGTCCCGTACCTGCGGACGAAGTGCCGCCGCAACATCAGCGGCGTCAGCCCGCACTCCGCCGCGACCTGCTCGACGCCGCCCACGCCGCGCTCCAGCAGCTCCTGTGCCCGCATCAAGCGCTGGCTGATCAGCCACTGGTGCGGCGTGGTCCCGGTGCGGGCCACGAACTGCCGGGCGAAGTTCCGCGGCGACATCAGGGCGTGCGCCGCGAGGTCGCCCACCCTGATCGGCTCGTGCAGGTGCTCGAGGGTCCACTGATGCAGCGCGGCCAGGCCGCCCGGGTCGCCGGGCTCGTCGACCAGAACCGGGACATACTGGGCTTGGCCGCCGTCGCGGTGTGGCGGCACCACCATCTGGCGCGCGACCGCGTTCGCCACGGCCGCGCCGTGCTCCACCCGGAGCAGGTGCAGGCAGGCGTCGATCCCTGCCGCGGTGCCCGCGCTGGTGATCACCGGGCCGTCGTCGACGTACAGCACGCCGGGATCGACGTCGACCGCGGGGTAGCGGTCGGCCAGCTCGGTGGCCCACCGCCAGTGCGTGGTGGCCCGGCGGCCGTCCAGCAGCCCGGCTGCGGCCAGGACGAACGCGCCGGTGCACTCGCTGAGCACCCGCCCGCCGCGTTCCGGGATCGCGCGCAGGGCCTCGAGCACCGGCTCGGGCGGCGTCTCGCCGGCATGGTCCCAGCAGACGACGATCCCGAGGTCCGCGGCGCTGAGCCGGTCCAGGCCCGCCTCGACGACCATCGGCAGGCCGACGTCGGTGCGGATGACGCCGGGCGCGGCCGCCGTCACCGCGTAGTCGTAGCGGGGCAGGCCGTCGGCGCTGCGATCGCAGCCGAAGATCTCGGCGGTCACGCCGAGCCCGAACGTGGACACGCCCTCGTAGGCCAGCACCGCGACGGACGAGATCACGTTCCCCAGTATGGCAGGAAAATATCTGCCAGCGTCAATCCTGCCGCTCACGCTGGCCCGCCGATCCCGGCCAGACTGGGCACGTGGGCGGGCATCTGGGACAAAGCAGGCTGGCTGAGGATCCGGCCAGGCCGACGATCGAGGCCCGCGGGGGCCGGTCCGCCCGCATCTCGGGCCACGCGGCCTGGGCCGCCCTGCTCGTCGTCTGGGTGGTCTGGGGCTCCACCTTCGTCGCGATCCGGGTCGGGGTCGAGAGCATCCCGCCGCTGACCATGGCCTCGGTCAGGTACCTGGTCGCCGGGACGCTGCTGTTCCCGGTGGCCCGGATCACCGGCGGGCCGGCGCTGCGGACGACCGACCGTCCGGGGATCCGCCAGTGGCTGGGCATGGCCGTGGTCGGGACCATGCTGCTGGCGTTCGGCAACGGCGCCGCCTGCTACGCCGAGCAGACTCTGCCGGCCGGGTTCACCGCCCTGCTCATCGCGACGGTCCCGATGTGGATGGTGCTCGCCGACCGGGTCATCAACGGCCGGGGCATCGGCTGGACCGGCTGGGTCGCCCTCGCGGTCGGGGCGGCCGGGGTCGCGATCCTGGCCCGGCCGCACGGGAGCGGCTCGGCGCTCCCCGTCCTCGTCGTGCTGGGCGGCAGTCTCAGCTGGGGCGTCGGCTCGGTGCTGGCGGGCAGGCTGCCCAGCCCGGCCCGGCCGCTGCTCGGCAGCTCGATGGAGATGCTGGCCGGCGGGGCGGTGCTGGGCGTGCTCGCCGCCGTCACCGGCGAGCTGGGACGTTTCGACCCCGGACAGGCGAGCGGGCGGTCGTGGCTGGCGCTGGCCTACCTGATCGGGCCGGGCTCGCTCCTGGGCATGAGCTGCTACGTGATCGCGCTGCGGCGGCTCCCGACGGCGGCGGTCTCCACCTACGCCTACGTCAACCCGGTCGTCGCCGTGGGCCTGGGCGCCCTGCTGCTCGGCGAGCGCCTCACCCCGGTCACCCTGCTCGGCGGCGGGGTGGTGCTGGTCTCGGTGGCGTTGCTGCTGTCCCGTCGGCCGGGCTAGCGGGCGACGATGCGGACTGGCCGTCCCGGTGATCGCCGTCGGCCTCTTCCGGCCGGTCCGGCGACTGGCCGTCGGACGCGCCCCTGGTGGTCATCTCGGTGAACGCGCGGCGCACGGCCCGCAGCCCCGCGCTCGGCGGCACCTTCAGCGAGGCGTAGGCGATCGCTCCGGCCGGGATCGGCAGCCAGAAGTTCACCAGCCGCCAGGACAGTACGCCGAGGGTAGCGACGCTGCGGGTGAGGCCGAACCCGACCAGGAGGATGGGGGTGACCGTGTCGATGATCCCGAGGCCGCCCGGTGTGAGCGGAATGGCCGCGAGGACGTTCGCGATCCCGTACGCGGCGAACAGCCCGATCGGATCGGTGTAGCGGCCGAACGCGGCGATGAAGCACCACAGCGACGCGGCATCGAGCAGCCAGTTCATCGCCGCCCAGGTCAGCGACTCGGCCAGCTGGGCCCGGTTACGGCCCAGGGCGCGGATGGAGGCCGCCGCCTGCGCCGCGATCTGCTCCAGGCGCTCGCCGCCGACGCGGGGGATGTGCTCGCCGATCGCCCGCACGATCGATGCCGCCCGCTTCTCGCCGCGGGTGATGCCGAGGACCAGCGCCGCCATCAGGGCCAGGACCACCGCCCCGACGACGGCGACCGTCTCGTACACGGGGCGGAACCCGGACAGCGGGATGGAGATCACCAGCGAGATCCAGAGCAGGACGTTCAGCACCAGCGTGGAGCCCATGCCCTTGGTCGCCATCATCACGCCGACGTCGGTGCCCGGTATGCCCTCCGCGGTGAACAGCTGGAACCCGATGCCGGCGCTGCCCACGGTCCCCGCCGGGATGACGTGCGCGACCGCGGCGGCGACCAGGTCGATCCGGAACAGGCGGGACAGGCCGGGCCGGCCCTTGGGCGGCAGCAGGACCCGGTTCAGCAGCGCGTAACAGAACAGCGAGAGGCCCTCCAAGATCAGCCCGGCGACCATCCAGCCCACGTTCAGCCGGCCGAGCAGGTAGAAATCCTTGCTCGCCCCGACGAGTTCCGGGATCACCAGGTATTCGACGATCAGGGCCAGGATGAGGAGAATCGCCAGCCGCCGCAGCGGGCGCCGCGCGGTCCACAGCCGGCGGCGCCATCCCCGCGACGGCGCGCCGTTCTTGTCTGCCTGGGTTTTCTGGCTCAATTCGGATCCAGAAGGCGGTAGCCCGCGATGACGTAGGTCAGAAAGCCCCCCAGGACATAGCTCCCCACTTGGTAAAGATCTCGCCTCCGATCAGTATGACCCGGGCCCGGGCGGCACGCGGCAGCCGACGCCCCATCAGCCGGGTGCCGGCGGGCTGCGCGATTCAGATCCTGGGGATGGCCGCGCCGCACTGCGGGCATGCGGTGGGCGGCTCGACCGGGGCGAGGTTGCCGCAGGCCGGGCAGACGCGGTGCAGCCAGCACGCGGGATCACCCGGCGCGTCGTCTTCTTCCGCGGTCGGCCGGCTCCGGTTGGCCGCCGCCGCGCGCAATTGCTCGGCCAGCAGCGCCGCCTGGCTGTGCTCTATGTCCCTGGTCGCGGTGAGCAGGGTGATCGTCCCGCGCTTGGCCGCCTCGTTCAGCCTCGTCAGCGCCCGCGCCCGGATAGGCTCGCGCAGTTCCGTGGCGTAACGGAGCCGGAACTCGGCGAACCGCGGGGGCTCGTGGCCGTACCAGCGGCGCAGCTCGTCCGACGGGGCCACGTCCTTGACCCACTCGGACATCGCGGCCCCATCCTTTGACAGCCCCCGGGGCCAGATCCGGTCCACCAGGAAGCGCCGGCCGTCCTCCGGCGACGGCTCGTCGTAGACGCGTCGCACGCGGACGTCGGGCGTCCCGGCCATCCCGCCTCCCAGGTCACAGGATGCGACCAGGCTTCATCGTAACACGATGTAAGTTCCCTCGACTGGCCAGGGGGCGACCCGTCCAAGCTATTGGGGACCTGGTCCCCGAGCGTCATCCACCGCTCCGGGCGGCCCAGCGGAAGATCCCCCTCGCCATCGTCGACGTGGCCGCGTCCGCCCGGGCCGAGAACACCCGGCGGTGAATGTCGGCGATCGCGGCGTCGTCCGGCGCGGCCAGCCGGGCCAGCTCGGCCAGGTGGCCGGCCAGGCGCAGCGAGGTCTCGGCCGCGGCGGCGTCGTCGCCCTGGCCGGTCAGGGTCGG
>JASHUI010000839.1:0-13131 GCA_030040095.1 Streptosporangiaceae bacterium
GTCGTGGTCCTGGGCGTCCGCGAGGAGGTCGTAGCCACGGCGGGCGAAGCACCGCTGATCGGGGCCGGCCGCCTGCGATGCCTCGAGGACCCCCGCCAGGAGGAGCATGTGCTTGCTGTGCTGTGCCGCGGCGAGGGCCGCCACGGCCTCGGCGCCGCCGCCGCCCTCAGCGATCGCGTCGAACAACGGCTGAGGCAGACGGTGATGCTCCAAGATCACACAACCTCCTGGCTGGCCCGCCAGGCGGCGATGTCGGACTCGATGGTGAAGCGGATGTGATCGATGAGACGCATCAGGTCGGGACAGTAGACGGAGGGGTTGGCGAATCCCGAGCCGGGGCGGTACCGGTGAGCGTACAGCCCGCCTCCGCATACCTGCCGGATCCGGCAGCCGCGGCAGGCGCCGGCCAGCGCCCGTTCGCCGAGCTGTCGCGCCGCCACTCCCGGCAGCAGCAGCGCGGCATCCAGCGGGTCCCGGGTCACGTGCAGGCCGGTGCGCGGCGCGCCCGAGTAGGCCGCCTTCAGCGTGTCGGCCTGTTCGATCTCGCCGTCCGTTTCGATCACCACCATCCTGGAGGGCCCGAGCCCGACCATCTCCGCCTCCGACTCCCCGCCGAGCAGCAGGTGCATGATCTCCTCGAAGAGCCGGACCCGGGTCTTCGGTGCCCGGTAGGAGTGGTCGAAGACCCGGATCAGCCAATCCGCGTAGGGCGTCTGCGCGGTACCAGGAACCCGGCCCGGCGGCGGCGACTCCCAGGTGCCGTGAGGCAGCAGAAAGTCGATCAGCGGTGGGCCGAACGCGGCGAGGGCCTCGTAGGTGGCAACCGGATCGCTGCGCAGGTCGATGGTGCAGAGCAGCCCGCTGAACAGGTGCCGGAACGGCTCCTGTATTAACCTCTCCAGGCCGGCGGCCACGGCCGCGTGGCTGCCGCGCCCGCTGGCGAACCGCCGGTGCCGGTCATGGTCCTCGGCCGCCCCGTCCAGGCTTACCCCCACGCGCACGCCCAGCTCGTCGAACAGCCGCAGGTAGGAAGGGCGCAGTCCGACGGCGTTGGTCTGGACGCTGGCATGCACCGCCACCGCTGGTCCCGCGGTGTCCCGGACCGCGGTGACCAGGTGCCGGATAAGTTCTCGCCCGGCCAGCAGCGGCTCGCCGCCGTGCAGGATCAGCTCCACGTCGGTCAGGCCGTGCGCCCGGGCATGCTCGCCGATGCGCATCGCGGTGAGGTCCGCGATCTCGAGCGACATGCAACGAGGCCGGTCGCGCCAGGACTGGTCCGCCATTTCGTACATGTAGCAGTAGTCGCACGCCAGCTCACAGCGGCTGTGGATCTTGACGATGAACTCGCGGAACGGGATCGGATTCCAGCCCTGAGCGGTCAGAGCCGCGACATCTAGGGTGGCTGGCCATTCGAATCCTGGCTCCGTCCCCATGCCTGGATTGAACCACATCAATCCATAGATGAGCCGAGTTGGCTGTCCCTTTAGTCCGGCAATGCGCATCAACCGCCCGGGCCTCAGCGGCACGGCGAGCATCTTCCAGCCCAGCGCACCGGGTTCGCCTCAGGCCTGCGGGGCATGCCGATCGTCGGCAGAGGGACGCGGGCGGCAGTTTACTCATCCCGGCCCGGGAGATACAAGTAATACATTTAGCGCGGCAGGCGATGACGTACATACCTGACCGCCTCTTTAACGACGCCAAACGCACCTGCGCGCGCGGCCTTCTCCTTGCGCTGCCGAGCGCAGATTAGCCGCACGTATCTAGATTGGATGCCGTCCAATAGTGAGTAAGCGACTGCTAATGCCATTGCGCTGCGGCATTATGCGATCACTGGGCGTAGTCGTAAAGGACGCGGAATTGGACGAGGTTCCCGTCCTATGACCGGGTTGCCGCAGCGACCGGCACCTCGCCGGGCTCCCCGGAAGAAAGGCGGGACGAACCAGCCAGATGCCCTCCCGAAAGAGCCCGGTCGCCGGGCTCCAGGAAAGAAAGGGGAAGCGAACCAGCCAGATGCCCTCCCGAAAGAGCCCGGTCAGCTACGCTCGTCCCAGCGAAGGTCTGTCTCTCATAAATTGGACATTTGGGGTTGGATCTTGGTCACGAGAGTCGCTGCCGAGACACCCTCCGATAGCCGGCTGCGACGGAACCGAGACTTTCAGCTCCTGCTTACCGGTTCCTCGGTCTCGATGCTGGGCAGTCGCCTGACCGCCATCGGCCTGCCGTTGCTCGTGCTTGCCGTCTCGGGCTCTCCGTTGGTGGCCGGCTGGGCCGGCTTCGCCGTGGCCGCGCCGAGCATCCTGGTCTTCCTGCCCGCCGGAGCGCTCACGGATCGCTGGAATCCGCGGACCGCCATGATTGTCAGCGAGATCGGGCGCGGAGCGGCGATCGCCACGGTGGTCGCGATCGTCCTGGTGCGGCACAGGCCCAGCGTCGCGGTGCTGATCTCGCTGGTCGTCCTGGAAGAGATGCTGGGTGTCTTCTCGGCGCTCGCGGAGCGGCGGCTCATCTGCTCGGCGGTAGAGCCCGGCAACACGGTCGCCGCCCTGGCCAGTGCGGAGGGCCGAACCCATGTCGTCGTCCTGCTGGGCCGGTCGCTCGGAGGGTTCCTGTTCGGTCTGGGGCAGGCCCTTCCGTTCCTGGCCGACGCCGTCTCGTTCGGAATCTCGGCCAGCGTCCTGATGCGGATCAACCCGCCGACGGAGCCCGGGGAGCGCGGCCAGGCCGCCGTCGGCCATCACCTGGGGCGCGAGATCGGCGCCGGGCTTCGCTGGGCCTGGGGCGACCAATTCACCCGCTTCGCCTTTCCGCTCACCGCCTGCGCGACGCTCATCAGCCAGGCTCTGATCATGGTTTTTCTGGCCGAGGCCCATGCCCGCAATCTGAGCGGGGACAGAATCGGCCTGGTACTCGCGGCCTCAGGTGCAGGCGGCGCCATTGGCTCCGCGGTCGCCTACCGGCTGTTTCAGTATTTTAAATATCACCTGTTGCGCCTGCAAATGTGGATATGGGCGGCGATGTTTGCCCTTCTCGCCTTTTCTGGCGGGCGGTCGTTTACCTTGATGGCAGTGGCGCTGACCGTGACCGGGTTCGCCGGCGCTCTGGGCAACATTGCCTTGGACAACTACATGTTCCGCGAGCGCAATAGAGGAATGCTGGGCCGGGCGACAAGCATCTCCCGCTTGACGACGTGCGCCGGACTGGCGCTCGGACCGCTTCTTGGCGGAGCCATCGCCGACTGGCTCGGCGCCGGACCGAGTATTTTCGTGCTCTTTACCATCGTGCTTGTCACCCCGGCCGCCGCCATCTTCGCCCGGCCAGTGCCCGCCGCGGAGACGGCGGACTCCGGTACCACGGCGTGATCCGCGCCTGTTGCAGGCCGCTATCCGCTCCGGGCCGGCCGGGACGGCGCTGACCTAAGATATCGGCAGGCGCTCGAAGAGCCGGACGTACACGGCTGGGGGACAACGCGCCGGAAGTCACGATCGGGGGGTCAGTGACGATGAAGGTTTCTCCTGGCGTTCTCGCGCCGCCGCACGAGGTACTCACGCCGGACGAGTGGCGGGCCCGGGGCAGGGCCCGGCGGGAGCAGGTGGCCCTGACCGAACACGCGCGGTGGGATCCGCCACGCGACCGGCCAGACCCGATCACGATCCTGGAGGAGCAGGCCAGGACCCGCGTGGCCGACCTGATTCCGATCCGGTATGGCCGGATGCTCACCTCCCCGTTCGCGTACTACCGCGGCGCCGCCGCGCCGATGGCCTGGGATCTGGCACACACACCCACCACGGAGCTTCGCGTTCAATGTTGCGGCGATGCTCATCTGCTCAACTTCGGCATGTTCGCGGCGCCGGACCGGCGGCTGGTCTTCGACGTCAACGACTTCGACGAAACCCTCCCCGCCTCGTTCGAATGGGACGTCAAGCGGCTGGCGGCCAGTTTCGCGGTCGCCGCGCGGGACAACGGGTTCTCCGACCACGAGGCTCATACGGCGGCCCGGCGCTGCGCGAACAGCTACCGCAGCGAGATGGCACATTACGCCGCGATGCGGTTCCTCAACGTCTGGTACTCACGGATCGACGTGGACGAGGTGACCAGGCTCTACGACGCCGTCCAGCCGAAGAAGGCGGTGCGCCGCCGCCGCAGGGACATCAGGAAGGCACAGCAGCGCACCAGCCTCAAGGCCCTGATTAAGTTCTGCGACCAGGTCGGCGGGGAGTACCGGATCCGGCCGGACCACCCGGTGATCGTCCGGTTCCCGATCGAGCGCAACCCGGAGATGCTCGACGAACTGCGCAGCGCGATCGCGGAGTACAAACGGACGCTGGCGGCGGACCGGCGGGAGGTGCTGCGCCGCTATTACTTCGGTGACTTCGCGCGCAAGGTGGTCGGGGTGGGCTCGGTCGGTACCGAGGCGTTCGTCCTGCTGCTGCTCGGCGACCGCGACGACGAGCCGCTGTTCCTGCAGCTCAAGGAGGCGCAGAAGTCCGTACTGGCGCCGTTCGCGGGCCCGAGCGAGTACTCGCACCAGGGCGAACGCGTGGCCAGGGGGCAGCGGATGACCCAGGCGGCCACCGACGAGTTCCTGGGCTGGACCAAGGGCATCGCCGCCGATGGGCAGGAGAGCCGGGACTACTACGTCCGCCAGCTGCGGGACATGAAGGGCAGCATGGACGTCCCGGCCATGGACCCCGGTCAGCTCAACTACTACGGGCGGCTGTGCGGCTGGGCGCTCGCCCGCGGGCACGCCCGTACCGGGCGCGCCACGGTGATCTCCGGCTACCTGGGCGAAGGCAAGGAGGGGAAGGAGTTCGACAACGCGATCGCGGACTTCGCCGTCGCCTACGCCGACCAGAACGCCAGGGACTACCAGCTCCTGCTCGACGCCGTCGCCAACGGGCGGGTACAGGCGCTCATGGGGCTTTTAGGAGCTCCGCCGGACCCGCCCGAAACCGGGCCATTATTACGACGGCGCCCGGCCCGGCCGGGCGGCTGCCGCCGCCCGGTCAGCGGGCGGCCTGGCACCGCTGCAGGTGCTCGGCGACGTTCCTGATGGCCAGGTCCTGGGCCCTGAGGTGAGCCTGCAGGCGCTCGCACGCGTGCAGCACGGCCTCCGCGTTCAGGTAGGTCTGGTCCGCCCGCTTGTCCGCCGCGCGGCCGATCACCTGCTGGCCGACCATGATCACGAACATCAGCAGCAGCTGGGCCTGGCTGGACAGGAACAGCAGGAACAGGAACGGGTACGGGTCGAAGCCAGCCAGCTGGCCGACGATGATCCAGGCCACCTGGAAGGCCAGGGCGGCGTAGAAGGCGGTCATCGTGCCGACCTTGCGGGTCAGCCAGGCGGCCAGCCTGCCGTTGAACCCGACGTACTCTTCCTCGGTCAGCGGCGGCGGCCCGGCCCGCTCCGCGACCGCGAACGGAGCCGGGCGGGCGTTGAACTGGAACTCGGTGACGCCGGCCAGGTGGGTGTCCTGGGCCAGCAGGTGGTTCTGGATCTGCTCGCAGTCCACCAGGATCGCCTCGGCGTCCTCGTAGGTGTGCTGGGACCGCCGGTCCGCGGTGCGCCCGAGCACCTGCTGGCCGAGCAGGATGATGAAGATCAGCAGGAGCTGCGCGACGTTCCCGAGGAAGAGCAAGAACGGATACGGGTAGGGGTCGAAGCCGAGCAGCTGCCTGGAGCCGAGCAGCATCCAGATCGCCGTGACCGCCAGGCAGACGTAGACGGTCCACATGGATCCGATCCGGCGTGTAATCCAGGCGGCCAGCCGGTCGTTGCGGCCGGCCTGCTCGTCGGCGTGGGCCGGATCCTGGCTGCGCCGGGCGTGCGCCCGGGGATGACGGACCTCCGTGTACAAGCTCATGACCGGGTGACCCCCCAGTGTCGGCCAGCCGGACGCCCGGGCGGCTGGCGGCTCCTACGAACGGTACCCGCGCGGCCGACGGCTGTACCTCAGGTGGCAGCGGGCCGCGGGCCCTTGCCGCCGAGCAGGTCCAGCTCGATCGTCCCCCAGCTCCGCACCAGCGACATGGCCCGGGCGACCGCGTCGCTGCCGCGGATCTGCTCCAGGGACTTGTCGAGATCAGCCTGGCTGCGCGCCACGCCCGCCCCCGCACGCCACGCGCCTCATGAATGTGGATCTGGGTCACTCAGGTGAGCACTGAAGCCACATTCATGAGCGGTGAGGGGGGCTAGCATCCCTCGCCAGGGTGGCCGAGCTGCGCGTAGCCGACCAGGATCGCGTGCCCAAGCTCGCTGACGGGCAGCGGCCAGCGGGGGCCGCCCTCCTCGGCCGCCCGGCCCGCGGGGACGCCCGCGCCGTGCAGTTCCCTGATCAGGCTGGCCACCCCGGCGATCTGGGCCTGCTGGTCCCGGGCGAACGACGAACCGACCGGCGCACCGTGCCCGGGCACCAGCACGTCGGGGCCGCCGAGCAGGGGCAGCAGGCGGGCCAGGGTCCAGGGCCACTCCAGCGGGAAGCTGTCCGGCCCGTACACCGGCGGGCCGGACTCCTCGATGACGTCGCCGAGCAGCCACGCGGACGCGTCCGGCACGTGCACGAGCAGGTCGTTGTCGGTGTGAGCGCGGCCCAGGTGCAGCAGGCGCACGGCCCGGCCGCCGAGGTCGAGCAGGTCGCTGTCACCGACCAGGCCGGTGGGCGGGGTGATGACGACCTCGGGCCATTCGTCGGCCGGCTCGGCGCCCGACGCGATCCACTCCGCGAGCAGCGGACGCTCGTACTGGTCGAGATGGGCCGGCACCCGGGCGTGACCGTAGATCGGCGCGCCGAGGTCCGATTCCGGGCCGAACCGCTGGTTGCCGAAGCAGTGGTCGAAGTGCGCGTGGGTGTTGATCACCCACCGGACCGGCCCGCCGCCGAGCTCGCGAAGGTCGGCCCGGATCTCGTCGGCCTGCCGGGCCGACGACCGGGTGTCCACGACCGCGAGCCCGTCCGGGCCGCGGATGACGCACACGCTCACGTCGAGCGGGTCATACCGCCGCTGGAACACACCGGCCGCGACCTCATCCCAGCCCACGCCGGAACCCTATCGGCGGCCCTCCACCGGCCGACCTGGATTCCTGAACCCGGCCGACCGAAACAACCAGAACCTAGCCCGGTTCGGAAGCTCCCGTCAGTGACCCGAGCATCGCCCTCGTCTGCGGGTCTTCGGAGTAGATGATTGTGCCGATCATCCCTCGCGTCAGGAGGACCTTGTAGACATTACGTACCAAACGATCGAATTCCTCATCGGAGACCTTCGTCAGGTTCCTGAAGGCAGGGTCCCGGTTGGCGCTGCGCACAGCGACCCAATGATCACCGCGCCACACGAAATCAGGACCAATGATGACGCCACTCCAGTCGTATTCGAACCCCTGGGCGGTGTAGATGCAGCCGACCTGTCCGAAGCCGGCCGGCTCTGTCGCCCAGAGCGCCGCCGGCGGCGCTCCTCCGACGGCCCGCTCGCCCCGTAGATTCCACGGCCGCGACCAGTCGCCTATGACGACGTCAGGCACGAGCGATCCGTCCGGGTGCGGATCGCTCCACGGCCAGCAATACCCGGCCGCCATGCGGGCCCCGTAGCCGTCGTCGAGACGCAGCCGGAGCGTCCGCTCCAACTCACGCGGAGTGCCAGCGACCCGTACCTCGAAGGCGGGGTCGCCGCACCACGTGACCGGGCCGCCTGGTTCGAGCCCCAGCAGCCGGTCAACCCACTCGAGGTATTCCTCGCTGCCGCCACAGCGAAAGTACGAATCGAGCGAGATCCGCTCAACCCTGAGACCATGCTTGCGCGCGTGCGCCTCGATGTCGCGGACCGTGCCGAGCTCACCGGGCTTTACCACCTGATTCTCGTCCAGGAGGAACACCGGTACCCGGGCGGCTGACATGAGTTCGTCTATCTGCGGCCGGCCTGTGCGGAACCTGGCTGATGTAAACCGGTCCGCCGAGGTCTCCCTGATCCGGTGCGCCTCATCCAAGATCAAGACCTCGAGACCGTTGCGGTCGGCGTCGACGAACTGGTTGAAGTACTTGAACAGGCTCTGGACTCGTCTGGAACCCCGGCCGGCCACTTTGCGCAAGGTCTGGGTGAACGAACGGGATCCTGTGGCGTGCAGCACTCCCCACCCGCGCCGGGCCAGCTCGCCAAGGAGAGACAACGCGATGACGCTCTTCCCCGTCCCTGGCCCGCCGCTGATGACAATGACGGTCTTGGAATCGCCAGCCCTGGCGGCCTCGACGGCGTGCAGAACCATGTTGAAGGCCAGCCGCTGCTCATCCAGCAGGACGAACTGCTCCCGCTCACGAATCTCGGCGGCAGCGACGGCCAGCAGCTGAGTGCTCGGGGCGACCCGAGAGCCCAGCAGGACGTCGGCGTATTCGGCGCCCTTTACTCCCGGGGCGAGACGGGACAACAGGTAGTTCGCGAACTCGTGCCGGCGCTCGCCGGTGAAGAGGCGGGCGTGCCCGGACTCAGAGAGGCGCCGTAACGGGGCCACCCCGCGTTCTGTCGCGTTATGCAGGTAGGCCACGCCCGACAAGGCATCCGGCTGGTCCCGCAAGACCGTGACGTAGTCGGCAAGGTAATCGCAGTAGCCTCGGACCTGCTCCAGAGGATGGAGTCGGGGACTGTGCGAATAGCCGTCGACCAGGACCAGGGTCGGATCATCCTCGAACAGGTCGGCAGCGCCCCACTGTTTGAGTTCCACCACCACATACGAGGGCGCGCCGGTGCGCGGATGCTGACCCGCCAGAATCGCATCGGCCCGTTTGCTGGTGAGCGGGAGCCGGTATTCGACCAGGACCTCCACGTCGCCGAGCCCGGCTTGGACCAGGTCCTGCGCCAGCAGCGGAAGGCTCCGCTGCCACGACCTGACCTCGCCCGGTGACGGGCGCAGCCCATGCTTGATCAACATCTGCTCCAGCATTGCCTCGGCAACGCTGCCGCCGCTAGCCAACTCAGCCAGGCCAGCGGCCGAATGCCGGAGCAGCATCGAGAACGAGCCCCCACACAGCACGAATACATCGCGCGGGTGGGGGCCTGTCCGCATGCCGCATCGTGGATGCTGCGCCGGAAGCCCGTCGGGCCGCAGTGGCACCGAGAATAGCGGCCACCGCGCGGCCCATCACGGTCGGCGTGGGATGCTGCACCCGTGGCCGACCTCGAGGTGCTCCGGCAGCGGATGCGGCGGTTCGCCGACGAGCGGGACTGGGGGCGTTTCCATGACCCCAAGTCGGTGCTGCTCGCCCTGGTCGGCGAGGTCGGCGAGCTGGCCGAGCTGTTCCAGTGGCTGCCGGCGGGGCAGGCCCGGAGCCTGGCGCGGGACGAGCCGCTGCGGACCCGGGCCGGCCAGGAGATGGCCGATGTCCTGCTCTACCTGGTGCTGCTGGCCGACGTGCTGAACATCGACCTGGCCGCGGCGGCGCAGGCCAAGATGGACGACTCTGAGCGCCGATACCCGCCCGGCCAGGTCGCCGGCCGGGCGCCGGACCGGGATGACCGGCCATGAGAACGCGCCCGACCTTACGCAGCCGGTTCCGCGGCTGTCTGCTTGGCGGCGCCGTTGGCGATGCGCTCGGCGCGGGTGTTGAGTTCCTCTCGCTGGATGAGATCCGGGAACGGTTCGGCCCCGCCGGGGTCAGCGGCTACGTCCCCGCTTACGGACGGCGCGGGGCGATCACCGATGACACCCAGATGACGTTGTTCACCGCCGACGGGCTGATCCGCGCCCAGCAACAGGTCCTGGCCGGAGGCACCCCCGATGTCGCCCTGGAACTCTGGCGCGCTTACCGGCGCTGGCTGTCCACGCAGGAGGCGGGCGTGATCGTGCCGGGCGCGGAGAAGGGGTGGCTGCTCGGCCAGACGTTCCTGCACTCCTCGCGGGCGCCGGGCGGCACCTGCCTGCAGGCGCTGGAGGACGGGCGGCCAGGATCGGCAATCGCGCCGATCAACGACAGCAAGGGCTGCGGCGGGGTGATGCGCGTCGCGCCGGCCGGCCTGGCCGCTGACGACCCGTTCGCGGTGGGGTGCCAGGCCGCGGCGCTGACCCACGATCACCCGAGCGGGTACCTGGCGGCGGGCGCGCTGGCGCTCATGATCGGGGAGATCATCGCCGGCCGTGACCTGCCCGGAGCCGTCGGGGCCGCCATCGGCCGTCTCAGCGACGAGGCTGAGGGCCCCGAGGTCAAGCGAGCGCTGGCAGACGCGACCGCCTCCGCCCGGGCCGGGCCCCCGCTGCCGGTCAAAGTGGCGGCCCTCGGCCAGGGCTGGGTCGCCGAGGAGGCGCTCGGCATCGCCACGTACTGTGCCCTGGCCGGCGGCGGCTTCCGGTCAGCGGTGCTCCTGGCCGTCAACCACGACGGTGATAGCGACAGCACCGGCGCGATATGCGGTAACCTGCTCGGCGCGGTGCTCGGCACCGAGGGCATCGACCCGGTTTTCCTGGACGAACTGGAAGGCCGGGACGTCATCCGCCAGACCGCGGACGACCTTTACGAGGTCTTTATAGAACGCCGCCGGATTCCCGGCGACCGGTACCCCGTGCTGGAGCCCTAACATTCTCCCGGCTCCCTTGACTCGGTAGAAGGCCGTGGGGTGCCACGATGGGCCCCAGGTGATCCACCCGATCCGCTGGCCGGTGGCATGGGCGCCGAACGTTATATCCCCGTGATCAACCAGTTCGACGTGCCCGGATCCGTAGAAGGCGAGGTCCCCTCGCCTGGCCTGGGACTGGCTTATCCGCACCAGCTTTGGGCTGTCGAGCATGTCGTAGGTGGTGCGGCCGATGTCGATGTGTACCTGCAGGTAAGCCTCGTAGACGAGCCCGGAGCAGTCGTAACACGACGGCCCGGTGCCGCCCCAGCAGTACCACTTGCCGGCCTGCGCGACGGCGTAGTCATATGCGATGAGTCGTAGCGGCTTGCTGTTGCTAAGCGTCGTGGCGTGCGCGGGCGAGACGGTGAAGGTCAGCAACGTCAGGGCCGCGAGCGCCATGGCCGCAGGTTTTCGGAAAGACATTTCAAGTTGTTCCCCATCTTTGCGCATTGAGATAATCTCCGCTCCTATCAGGGGGCGAAGCTACTTTTCCCTTCCTTAAGGGCACCGGAAACCAGAAGGGCCTTGTATGAGCGGTCGAAACGTGACGTAATGCCCGATTGGCCGTATCGAAAGTCTCAATGAGAACGACGTTATGGCGCGGCTGCGTTGTATGGTTTTGGCCATGCAAACAAGGGTGAATGGGGACAAGATGGCGGGGTGCGGCGCGACCCCGGGCCCAGTTCACCGCGGCGTGACGCGATCCGGGCGCGACGGGGCGTAAAGGCCCCCCCAGGACGGGCTACTCCTCGGCAAGCACGCGAGCTGTGGGCATCCGGGGCGGGGCCTTGGCCGGCAACAGCGCGGCGGCGGAGGTGACCTGCGTTCCGGCGGCCACTGCGGAGGCCGCGACCGGGCAGACGCGGGCAGCTGCCCGGCCAGTTCCGGGGCAGCGGCGAGCCCGAGCGCGCCCCCGGCCAGCGACCCGCCCGGTGCGACGATCGGGCCGGGACTCGAGGGGCCGGGGCGGAACCGCAGATGCGACCAGGCGAGCCGTCCCAACCCGGCCGCTGGGCTGGATCTTCGGGTCGGCGACCCGGCGACGCCGGCGGGCGTGTTCAGCGGCCAGCGGGCTCACTGCCACGAGTTGCGCTCGCTGGCCTGGCGCCCGCCTGCCTCGTTTAACGGCCGGTCAGCTGGCGCGATGACATGAGAGACGCGAATACCACCGTGGAACTAAGGTAATGACCGGTGGTGTAGTCGAAAATTCCGCCGCACGTTATCAGGCGCAGGGCCGCGTAGTCTGGCGCGCGATAAATGACTGCGGCGGGGAATCTGGACTTGAGGTACTCGCGCACGCCGATGACGCGGAAAACGGCGGTGATCCCGTCGGCTAGCCCCACGTCGATCCTGTCACCCGGCTGAAGTGCCCCGAGACGGTAGAAGACCGCCGGGCCGGCATAGCTGTCGACATGGCCTTCGATCACCGACGCGCCGATCTGGCCGGGCGTCACCGAGTACTTGTACCAGGCCGCGTCGCCCGCCTGCGTGTTCAGCGACGGTACCTGGATCGCGCCGTCGGCATCGACCCCCAGATGCAGGACTTTCGAGTCCACGCCGATCGCCGGGATCGCGACGGTCACCGGCATCGAGCGCCGCAACCACGGCCCCTCGACCCGGGGCGCGATGCTGCCGGCCGCCGCCGGCGATGGCTGCGGCGCGTGGTTCTGGAGGCCGAACGTCACGCCAACGGCGACCGCACCGCCCACGATGAGAACGACGCCGGCCCACCCGGCGACGCGGGCCCGGAGGTTCCGTGGCGCAACGGGCGGGCGGGAGTACCCGCTCTGCGGCCACGTCATGACCACCCGCAGCCCGCCTATGCGCCGCCACTCCACGTCCCCCAATCCGTCGTCCCTCCTGCCACCTTCCCCGGTGGGCAACTCTCGCGTAATCTGATATTCCAGTGGCGGACGGGCCATTGTTGTGCCTGTCCTCCTATAGCTACATATTTATGGTCCCCGGCGCTTTCGGGAAGGCGGAACCGGAAAACCGGGCCGTGACCTGCTGGACGCCTGAGGAGGTTCCGTGAAGAGACGCGCTGCCACTTCGGGCACGGGGCTCAGCGCGAGACTGACGGCCGTCGGCTGCGGGATCGTAGCCATACTCGCTTCCATAGCGGTCTCGGCCTGCGCGGGCAACGCGTCATCGGGAGCACTGCCTACATCCTCAGCCGCAACGAGCGCTTCGGCAACACCGAGTAATTCGGCCAGTGCATCGGCATCGGCATCGGCGAGTTCGTCGCCCAGTCCGACGAAGAGCCCTTCGACCAGCCCCACCGCTAGTCCGACCGCTAGTCCGACGGCCAGTCCCACGGCCAGTCCCACGGCCAGTCCCAAGCCTTCGGCGGCGAGTCCGTCGCCAAGCCCGTTCCCCACTGCTGCCCCGCCCACAGGCGGCGGCGGCACGGCCGGGTTCCAGTACTCACTGCTGCTCGTGCTCGGCGTGGGGGCGATACTGGCCGGCATCGGAAGCATCGCCTATCGCAGAAGGGTCCTCAGGAACCGCTGATTTACCGGCTGACTTACACGGCCCGCTCCT
>JASHUI010000840.1:0-6162 GCA_030040095.1 Streptosporangiaceae bacterium
CTTATGTTGAGCTGCTCGAGGTAACGCAGGCCGCCGTGGATGAGCTTGCTCGACCGCGACGAGGTCCCTGAGCCGAAATCTCGCGCCTCGACCAGGCCGACCGACAGCCCCCGGGTGGCCGCGTCGAGCGCCACCCCGGCGCCCACCACCCCGCCGCCGACCACCAGGACCTGATGCTCGGTCTCGGCGAGCGCCGCGAGCGCGCTGGCGCGCTCGGCGGGCCCCAGCCTCGCCGTCACGCCCGCCCCAGACATCACGTTCCGAACGCTACCGGTCCTGGCCGCGGGCCATCTCAGCCGGCACGCCCTGCTGCGGCGCGCCGGGGCTCGCTGGGCGTCACCACGACCTCGACCCGCTGGAATTCCTTCAGGTCCGAGTAGCCCGACGTCGCCATCGTCTTGCGCAGCGCCCCCATCAGGTTCATCGAGCCGTCGGCCATGCTGGACGGGCCGTGCAGGATCTGTTCCAGCGTCCCGACGGTGCCGACGTTCACCCGCGCGCCGCGAGGCAGATCCGGATGGTGCGCCTCGCTGCCCCAGTGGTACCCGCGGCCGGGGGCCTGGGCGGCGCGGGCGAACGGCGAGCCGACCATCACCGCGTCCGCCCCCAGGGCCAGGGCCTTGGCGATGTCGCCGCTGCGGGTCATCCCGCCATCCGCGATCACGTGAACGTAGCGTCCGCCGGATTCGTCCAGGTAATCGCGGCGGGCCGCGGCCACATCGGCGATCGCGGTGGCCGTGGGCACCGCCACGCCGAGCACGGCGGCCGTGGTGTGACCGGAGCCGCCGCCGAACCCGGCCAGCACGCCGGCCGCGCCGGTGCGCATCAGGTGCAGCGCGGCGGTGTAGGTGGCACATCCTCCGACGATGACCGGAATGTCCAGCTCGTAGATGAACTGCTTGAGGTTCAGCGGCTCGGCCTGGCCGGACACGTGTTCCGCCGAGACCGTGGTGCCGCGGATCACGAAGATATCGGCCCCGGCGTCGAGGACCGCCTTGTGGTAACGCACGGTGCGCTGCGGCGACAGCCGCACGGCCGTCGTCACCCCGGCCGCCCTGATCTCCTCGATCCTGCGTCCGATCAGGTCCTCCTTGATCGGCTCGGCATAGATCTCCTGCAGGCGCCTGGTCGCCGCCTCGTCGTCGAGCGCGGCCACCTCCGCGAGCAGCGGCTCGGGATCGTCGAACCTGGTCCACAGGCCCTCGAGGTCGAGCGCGGCCAGGCCGCCGAGGCGGCCTATTTCGGCGGCGGTGGCGGGCGAGACCACGCTGTCCATCGGCGCGACCACGAGCGGCAGCTCGAACCGGTAGGCGTCGATCTGCCAGGCGATCGACACTTCCTCAGGGTGCCTGGTGCGGCGCGACGGCACGATGCCGATCTCATCGAGCGCGTAAGCGCGGCGGCCGCTCTTTCCACGGCCGATCTCCACCTGGGTCATGCGCGCCCCCACCCACCCCGGCCCAGTCCTGCGTAGTTCGGCGCCTCGGCGACCATCTGGATGTCGTGCGGGTGACTCTCGGCCAGCCCGGCGGCGGTGATCTGGATGAACCGCGCCTCCTGCAGCTCGGCGATCGTCCGCGCGCCGACGAACCCCATCGCCGCCCGGAGCCCTCCGACGAGCTGGTTGGCCACCGCGGCCAGCGGGCCGCGGTAGGGCACCCGGCCCTCGACGCCCTGCGGCACCAGCTTGTCCTCGCGCAGCACGTCGTCCTGGAAATAGCGGTCCTTGGAGTACGAGCCGCCCCGCTCGCTGTTCCGCATCGCCGCCAGTGAGCCCATCCCGCGGTAGAGCTTGTACTGCTCCCCCTGGATGATCACCACATCGCCGGGGCCTTCCTCGCACCCGGCCAGCAGGCCGCCGAGCATCACGGTGTCGGCTCCCGCGGCGATGGCCTTGGCGATGTCGCCGGAGTACTGCAGGCCGCCGTCCCCGATGACAGGGACGTTCGCCGGGCGCGCCGCCTTGGCCGCCTCGTAGATGGCCGTCACCTGCGGAACGCCCACGCCCGCCACCACCCGGGTGGTGCAGATCGATCCCGGGCCCACGCCGACCTTCACGGCGTCGGCACCGGCGTCGATCAGCGCCTGGGCGCCGGCCCGGGTGGCGACGTTGCCGCCGATCACGTCGACCCCGACGTTGGCCTTGACCTGCCTGATCATGTCGATGACGGCCTGGGCGTGGCCGTGCGAGGTGTCCACGACCAGGAAGTCGACCCCGGCGTCGGTAAGCGCCAGGGCACGCCGTTTGGCGTCCTCACCCACGCCCACGGCGGCGCCGGCCACCAGGCGGCCGCCGGAATCCTTCGTGGCGTTGGGGAACCTCTCGCTCTTGGCGAAGTCCTTGACCGTGATCAGGCCGCGCAGCCGGCCGGCCGCGTCGACCAGGGGCAGCTTCTCGACCTTGTGCTGGGCCAGCAGCCGCAGCGCGTCGTCGGGCGGCACCCCCACCGGCGCGGTGACCAGCGGCATCGGTGTCATCACGTCCGCGACGCGACGTCGGTGGTCGGTTTCGAAGCGAATGTCACGGTTCGTTACGATTCCGAGGAGCTGACCGTCGGCGCCGGTGACGGGCAGTCCCGAGATCCGGTATCGGGCACACAGCTGCTCCACCTGCGCGATCGTCGCGTCGGGTCCGCAGGTCACCGGGTTGGTGATCATGCCAGCCTCGGAGCGCTTCACCATGTCGACCTGCTGCGCCTGATCCTCCACCGAAAGGTTGCGGTGCAACACGCCCGCGCCGCCATGGCGGGCCATGGCGACCGCCATGCGCGCCTCGGTGACGGTGTCCATGGCCGCTGAGACCAGCGGCACGCGAAGCCTGATGTGGCGGCTCAGCGCGGACTCGGTGTCGGCGTCGCCCGGCATGATGGCCGAGTGAGCGGGCAGTAGCAGCACATCGTCGAAGGTCAGCGCCGGCGGGGCGAACTTGGCGGCGTCGGTCATGTCACCTTCCGGCTGCTCGGTTCTGGCCATGACTCATCCTAGTGACATCCGCGCCTCGCGGGCCCGCCGTAAGACCGCCTCCGCTGGCTCGCCCTCGCCGGGCCCGCCCTCCTCGTCCCCTTCCCTCGGCCCGGGCGCGAGGGGCGGCCAAACCCAGCCGCGCCACGATCCGCGCCACGATCCGCGCCACGGGCAGCGTCACGGGCAGCGCCAGGCAGGTTCAGGCGATCCACTCCTCGCGGGCGATCGCCCTGAGCCGGGCGATCGCCCGGTGCTGCGCGACGCGGACCGCCCCGGGGGACATGCCGAGCGCGTGACCGGTCTCCTCGGCCGACATTCCGGTCAGCACGCGCAGCACCACGAGTTCTCGCTGGTGCGCGGGGAGCCGGGCAAGCAGGGCCCGGGCCCGCTCGGCCTCGATGTACGCCACGACCGTCTCCTCGGGCCCCGGCCGGTTGTCGGGGCCGTCGGGCAGGTCTTCCGTCGGGATCGCGAGCCTTGCCGCATTTCTCATAGCGTCCGCCACTTTGTGCGAGGCTATCCCGAACACGAATGACGCGAACGGCCTCCCCATGTCCCGGTAGCGGGGGAGTGCCGAAAGAACGGCTATGCACACTTCCTGAGCTACGTCGTCCGCAATATGGTAATGGCCGCTAATCTGACCGAGCCGGGCCCGGCAGTATCGGACGACCATCGGCCGGATCTGTTCGAGCAAGGCCTCGATCGAGGCCGGGTGGCCGCTGACGGCCCGGGCCGTCAGATCGCGGAGACCCGCCTGCTCTCCCGCACCAGTGATCCGTCTTGCCTGGGGCTTTGCCGTTCTCGCCATGGCTGGCGGCCGGACGCCGCACGCTTGAGTCACGATCGCATCATGCCCAGGTATGGAGCTTCGACAATCATGGGAAAGGCAACGGAAAGGTTACATTGATGTGTCGCCATGATATGGCGGGGTGGTAGCCATAACGTCAAGTAATCGTGCCATTACGATCTGTGTTTCGGACTCAATTGTTAATGGCATTAGTACCGTTTTCGGCCAGGCAATTTATGCAGCTAGTACCGCACCAGGAGATATCAGCTGATGGCCGATATCGGGGATGTGCGGTGATTAGTGGGCCGACGGGTGATTGCGGCCGTGATCGCGGCTAGGCCGACGCGGGCGGTCAGCCGGGCAGGGCAGCGGCCAGGCCGTCGAGCCGTGACCGGACCTCGCCGACCTCGGGATGGTGGAGCTCCTCGAGGATGGCCAGCGCTTGCTGCCAGGCATCCCCGGCGGCCGATGGGCAGCCGGAGGCACGATGAGCCTCGCCCAGGCATACGAGGGTCCTGGACTGGCAGTAGCGGTCGCCGAGCTGCCGGTACAGCGCCAGCGCCCGCTGGTAGCAGGCCAGGGCCTGCTGGTGCTGGCCCAGATGTTGGCTCGCGCAGCCGAGGGAGTCCCAGGCGGCCGCCTCACCGCTGCGGTGGCCGTTTTCCCGGAACACGGCCAGTGCCCGGCGAGAGCAGGCCAGGGCCTGCTGGTGGCTGCCGAGCTGGGTCTGGCACCAGCCGACCGTGTTGAGCGCGATCGCCGCCCCGTGACGGTCGCCCGCGGCTCGGAAGCCCGCCAGGGCCTGCCGGGAGTGCGCCAGCGCCTCGGCGTAGCTGCCCTGCCGCTCGGCCGCCCAGGCGATCTCGAAATGTGACCGGGCCTGACCGTACCGGTGGCCGAGCTGCCGGTACAGGGCGGCCGCGGCCTGGAGGTGGGCCCGCGCGTCGTCGTACCGGCCCAGCCGCAGGCAGGCACGCCCCAGGTTGCGATGGGCGTGAGCCTGCCCGGCCCGGTCATCCAGGCGGCGGGCGGCCGTAAGCGCGCGCAGCTGCGTTTCGGCCAGCTCGGGCCAGTGCTCCTGGCGGTCCAGAAAGTTCCGCATGGTCCAGGGCAGCTGCCAGGCGTGGACGTCGAATCCGTTGTCGGCTGCCTGCGCGATGGCGGCCAGCAGCACCTGGTGCTCGGCCTCGAACCAGGCCCGCGCCTGCTCCGGCGTGTCCAGGTCTTCCCGGATCGCTCCGGCCTGCGGCAACGGCAGCAGCAGCCGCTCGCGGTGCGGGTACAGCAGCAGCGCCGCGGCATGGGCGGCCTGCAGGTAATGGTCCAGCACCCGGTGGATGGCCGCGGCCCGGTCGGCATCGCTGTCACGGGCCTGGGCCTGCTCGACTGCGTAGGAGCGCAGCACATCGTGGAAGGCGAACCGGCCAGGGACATGCTCGGTCAGCAGGCGGGCCCGGGACAGCTCGGCCAGCGCCTGCCGGGCCAGCGGTGGCGCGACCCCGGCCAGGCTGGCGGCGGCCGAGGCCGAGATGTCCGGGCCCCGGTGCACGCCCAGCAGCCGGAACATCCGCGCTGCCGGGGCACTGAGCTTCCGGCATGACCACGAGAACACCTCCCGCAGGCTGCTGGCCGCGTCCCCGGTGTCCAGCGCATCCAGCAGCCCCCGCTCGCCGCGCAACTGCGCGGCGAGCCCGGCCAGCGACAGTCCCGGGCGGGCGTCGGCCCGGGCCGCCGCCACGGCCAGTGCCAGGGGCAGCCCTGCGCAGAGCCGGGCCAGTTCGGCGGCGGCCACGGGCTCGGCCGCGACCCGTTGCGCGCCCAGCCGGCGCACCAGCAGCTCACACGCGTCGGCCTCGGACAGCACGTCCAGGGTGAGCGCATGCGCTCCCTCCGCGGCCACCAACCCGGTCAGCTGGCATCGGGTGGTGACCAGCACCGCGCAGCCGGCATGTCCCGGCAGCAGCGGCCGCACCTGCTCGGAATCGCGCGCGTTGTCCAGCACGATCAGCATCCGCCGCCCGGCCAGCGCGCTGCGGTACAGCGCCGCCCGCGCGTCCACCGAGTCGGGAACCAGCGCCGTGGACACCTGCAGCGCGCCCAACAGGGCACGCAGGGCCTCCTCGGGCGGCACCGGGTTCGCCGACGGACCGAAGCCCTGGAGGTTCACGTACAGCTGACCGTCCGGGAATTCGTCGGCGACCTGATGCGCCCAGCGCACGGCCAGCGCCGTCTTGCCCACCCCCGCGGTGCCGTCGATCACCCAGATCAGGGCCTGACCGCCTGCGTTCCCGGCTTGGGCGGCCAGCTCGCTCAGGGCCTTGAGTTCACAGGCGCGCCCGGCGAAGTGGGCGGGGGCGGCCGGCAGCTGTCGCGGCACGGGCGGGGGGGCGAGGCCAGCCGGGGCGACGGCA
>JASHUI010000841.1:0-6957 GCA_030040095.1 Streptosporangiaceae bacterium
GCGTGCGCGCGCAGGAAGTCATCCCTGGCGGCGTTCATGAGGCCGGTGATCGCCTCGCGCGCGGCGCGCTCGTCCGCCGTGCCCCGCGCCGCCGCCGGCAGTCGGCCGGCCAGGTCCTGCCCGCGGGCCAGGTAGCCGCTCACGGCCCCGATCGAAGTTTTGAACGCGACGTCTCGGGGCGGGGCCGACGCCGCCCAGTCGGCCAGGTCCGAGGAAGGCAACCCGGCCCGCTCCAGCAGTCCGGCGGGAAAGGAGGCGGTGGTCATCCCAGTATCATCACCGCCGGACGGCGGTGCTGGCCAGGAAGGGCTAGGCGTTCTGCGGCGCGAGGGCCGGGGCGGGCAGGCGGGACGCCCGGACCCGGAGCCCGGCGGTCCGCACCAGCACCATGACGATGGCCATGAAGATCAGCCCGTCGGTGATGGCGGCGACGCTGACCTGGTTCGCGATCGCCCAGCTGACGATCTGGGGCTGGAACCAGTGCACCGAGCCCCAGGAGAAGGCGGCCCGGGCCGCGATCACGGCGGTCCACAAGATCGCGTACGGCCACCCGGCCCGGCTGACCGGCCGGCCTGTCTGGGGGCTGCGGTAGACGCCGATCAGGGCGGCGGCGGCGAGCCCGCCCGCCAGGCCCGCCACGCAGCCGGCGATCTCGACGATCAGGCCCGTGCCGTGGGCGACCGGGCGGTCGACGAACAGCGGGATGATGATGGCCGCGGCGATCACCGGACGGAGCAGCCGCGTCGGGCCGATCTTCCGTGCGCCGCCGAGATCGGTGGCCAGGACGGTGGCGAGGACCACCCCGTTGACGATCATTGCTTCGGTGAGTTCGGAGGGCATCTCGGGCTCCCGGTGCGTCGGGCTTCGCTGACGAGTTCAACGATCGCCGCCCTGGCCGGGAAGCGGATCGGAGCCAGGGCTGGTCCCCGGTATGAGTCGGGGCGCATGGCCTGGTACCGGGCGTCAGCCCCCGGGCTGACGCCGTGGTTTGCCTGGTCGCCGATACTGGATGCATGCCGCGCGGGGTCAACTGGCTGATCCGCGCCTTCGGGGTGCTATGGGTCGGCCTGCTGACGTTCCTTGTCCCGGCACGGGAGGCTTCCGGTCACCCGGTGCCGCACGCCGCGGCGGTCCAGGCCGCCGGCTACGGCGTGCTCGTCCTCACGTTCCTGGCCTGGGCACTGATCGACTTTCACCCGGCCGCCGCGGCTCACTTCTCCCGGTGGCTGGCCGTGACTCTCGGCGTGATGGCCTTCTGCACCGGGTTCGCGTCCGCGGCCGGCGGCGGCGGCACCGCGATGGTGGCCTTCGCGTTCGTCGCGGCGCTGGTCGCGGGCGGTGATTTCGCCCTGGCCACGGCCCTGGCGGTGACCGGGGCGGGCGTCCTGGCCATCGAGATCAGCAGCCTGCTCTTCGGCTCCGGCCCGGGCGGGCTGCTGGGGCTCCCCCTGGTCACGCTGGCCGGCCTGGTGATCGGGCGCAACCGGGCCGCCTACCGGATACAGGCGGAGCAGGCGGCCATGCTGCTGGCCAAGAACGAACAGCTGCGGGCCGAGCAGCGCCGGGCCGACCTGCTGGACGAGCGGGCCAGGATCGCCCGGGAGATCCACGACGTGCTCGCCCACTCGCTCGGCGCGCTCGGGATCCAGATCCAGGCCGCGCGCTCGGTGCTGTACAAGGACACCGAACGGGCGGGCGAGCTCCTGGCCACGGCCCAGCAGATGGCCGCCGAGGGCCTGGTCGACACGCGCCGGGCGGTGCACGCCCTGCGCGCCGGCACCCTGCCGCTGAACGAGGAACTTGCCCGGGTCAGCGACACCTACGCGCAGCGCTACCGCGTCAAGGTCAGCTTCGACACCGGCGGCGTCCCCGCCGCGCTGCCGCCGGACGCCACGATCGCCCTGCTGCGGATCGCCCAGGAGGCCCTGGTCAACGCGGCCAAGCACGCGGAGGGGCAGGGCGTCGCGGTCCGCATTGATTACGGCGATGCCGAGGTGCGGCTCACCGTCCGCAACGACCTGCCGCCCGGCGCCGCCGGCCAGCCTGCGGACCTGGGCACCGTCAACGGCGGCTACGGCCTGACCGGCATGCGGGAGCGGCTCCGGCTGCTCAACGGCACCCTGGCGGCCGGGCGCCGCGACGGCCAGTGGGTGGTGACCGCGCAGCTGCCGCGTCACGATGCTGAGAGCATGGCGTCATGACCTCTCCGGCGGTCGGCCCGCCGCTGCGCATCGTGATCGCCGATGACCAGGCGAGCGTGCGCGAGGGCCTGGTGCTGCTGCTGGACGGGCTGCCCGACGTCGAGGTGGTCGGCGCCGCCTGCGACGGGGAGCAGGCATTGCGGCTCGTGGCCGAGCACAAGCCCGACGCGGTGCTGCTCGACCTGCACATGCCGGTCCTGGATGGCATCGGCGCCACCCGCCGGCTGACCGCCGAGCACCCCGAGGTCGCGATCGTCGTGCTCACGACCTACGCCGACGACGGTTCCGTCCTCGACGCCCTGCACGCGGGGGCGCGCAGCTACCTGACCAAGGACGCCGACCACAGCGACATCGCCCGGGCGCTGCACGCGGCCGCGGCCGGGCTGACGGTCTTCGATCCCCGCGTGCATGCCACGCTGCTCGCGGCCACGGCGGTGCCGAAGCCCGCGCCCGCGCCGGGGCCGCCCCCGGACGGGCTGACCCAGCGCGAGGCGGAGATCCTCGGCCTCATCGCCCGCGGGATGACCAACCCGGAGATCGCCGCGCAGCTGTACCTGAGCAACCACACGATCAAGACCCACATCAGCCGGATCTTCGCCAAGACCGGGTCGAGGGACCGGGCCGCGGCGATCGGCTACGCCCACCGCCACGACATCGGCTGACCCGCCCCGTGGTCCGGGACGGGTCCCGTCCTGTCCGCGTGGCGGGCTAGGTCGACGGCTTCGGGCAGGCCTTGTTCAGCTCGGTCATGATCGCCGGGGTCTTGCCCTTCAGCTCGTTGAGCGCCGTGGTCGCCTGCGTCTGCGCGCCCGCGGGGTTGGTGGCTTGCTCGCCCGCGGCCTTGCTGAACTGAGCGACCGAGGCGGTCAGCTCGCTGCTCAGGCTCGCGAATCGCCCGTTGCCCTGGGTCTTGAGGGCGGTCGCTTGCTTCTGGACGTTCGTGACCTGCTTGGTCAGCGCGCCCTGCGAGCTTGCGCTCACCGTCATGTGAGACAGGCTCTGCAGCGAATCGCGCAGCGAGTCAACGTTGCTGCAGTTGACCTTGGCCTGCGCCGAGGGCGAAGCGGCGTCCAGCGACAAGCTGGACCCGGCCGCGGCGGAGCCGCCGGATCCGCACGCCGCGATCACTACCATGCCGCCGCAAACCAGGACGGCGGCCGCCCATCGGGCCGGCCAGGCGATCGCTCTGCGGCCGGCCCGCTTCGTTGTTGGTTCTTTGCTCATCGCGCCAGGATTCCCGGCGGCCGGCGTGGCCGTCTTCACCCCTGGAGGGCGATGTGGTCAGGAGATGATCTGCGCGGGCTCGAGGCGGCGCCTGGCCTCGGCGTAGACGTCGGCGGGCAGCGGGCCCTTCTCGGCGACGGCCAGGTTGACGCGCAGATGGCCGAGGCTGGACGTGCCGACGATCGTGCTCGACAGGGCCGGGTGGCTGAGCGTGAACCTGAGCACGAACTCGAGCGGGCTCATGTCGCCCAGCAGGTCGCTCACGCCCGATGACTCCCAGCGGCGGCGGGCCTCGCCCTCGTCCAGGCCGATCGGCCCCCGGCGCCAGGCCTTCTCCTCGGCCGGGGCACCGCGGGCCGCGCCGCCCCGGATCAGCGTGCCCGCTCCTGCGGCGGCCGCCTCGGTGATCAGGTTCTCGTGCTCGCGCTGCACCGCCGAATAGGGGATCTGGAACACGTCGAACACGCCCATCGCGATGTGATCGGGCAGGTTCGGCAGTATGCCGGACATCCCGATGAAGCGGACCTTGCCCTCGTCCCGCAGCGACCGCAGGGTCTCGACGGTGTCATCCGCCTCCAGCCGGGCGCGGCTGGGAGACATGTGCACCTGGACCAGGTCCAGCCGGTCGGTGCCGAGACGCCGCAGGCTCTGCTCGACCCCGGCCCGGACGTTGCCGGGGCTGTAGTCGTGCGGGAACGGCGGGCTGACCCCGGGCGGCGTCTCCAGCAGGCAGCCGCACTTGGAGGCCAGGAAGTACTCCTCGCGCCGATGCCCGAGATACCGCCCGATCAGCTCCTCGCTCCGGCCGTAGTCGATCGAGGTGTCGATGAGATTGATGCCGCCGTCCAGCACCGCTCCCAGCACCCGGCCCGCGTCCTCGTCGTCGATCTTCGGGCCGTGCGGCTGGCCGCGCAGCTCCATGGCCCCGTACCCGAGGATGGTCACGTCCGTTCCGGTCCGCCCCAGGGGGCGAGTCTGCATCGCCATGACCGCACGCTATCTCGCACCGGCTCGTCCCCCCGCCATGGCCGGGCTGTTTGCGTATCGTGGCTGCTGTGGGAGACCAGCCTTCGGTGCAGGCCGCCCGCACGCGCGCTCTGGCGGGGCCGGGCGACGCGCCCGCCATGACGATCCGCCGGGCCATCTTGCTCGGCCCGATCTCGCCGCGCACCTGGCGCGCCCTGGCCGGCCTGGTGGTCTCGCTGCTGACCGGCGCGCTGTTCTTCGTGGTGCTGGTCTTCGCGCTCCTGGTCTCGGCCGCGCTCTCCTGGATCGTCGGGCTGGGGATGCTGGTCCTGTCGTTCACGCTCCGGCTCGCGGCCAGGATGGCCGGCCTGGACCGCCGCCGGGTGCGGCGCTTCGCCCGGGTGCGCGTCGAGCCCGCGCCGCTGCCCGACTCCGGGGCGGACCTGACGTTCCGGCAGCGGCAGAAGGCCTGGGCCCAGTCGCCCGCGGTTCGCCGGCTGGTCATCTACCAGCTCGTGCGCCCGCCGGTCACCTGCGCCTCGCTGACCGCCACAACATTCGTCATCCTCGGGATCGTGGCCGGGTTCACCAACCGGCCGTCGACGGCGCACGCGCTGGTCGGGGTGGCCTGCCTGTTCGGCTGGCCCCTGGTGGTCAGGCTGGGCGCGGCCATCGACGTGAGCCTGGTCCGCTGGCTGCTGGGGCCGAGCCGGAGCGGCCAGCTGTCGGCGGAGGTGCGGCGCCTCGGCGAGGCCCGCACCCTCGCCGTCGAGTCCGCGGAGACCGAGCGCCGCCGCATCGAGCGCGACCTGCACGACGGCCTGCAGCCCAAGCTGGTGTCGCTCGCCCTGGAGCTCGGCCTGGCCAAAGCGAAATTCGAGCGCGACCCGCAGGCGGCGAAGTCGCTCATCCACCGCGCGCACGACGAGGCCAAGACCGCGATCGAGGACCTGCGCAGCCTGGTGCGCGGCATTCACCCGTCCGTGCTCGACGAGCGCGGCCTCGACGCGGCCCTGTCCGCGCTCATCGCCAGCTGCCCGGTCCCGGTCCACGTCGAGGTCACCCTCAGCCGCCGGCCGGACCCGACCCGGGAGGCCGTGGCCTACTTCGTGGTCGCCGAGGCGATCACCAACGTGACCAAGCACTCCGGCGCCACCCGGGCGTCGGTGATCATCAACGAGGCGGCCGGGCTGCTCCGCGTCCTGGTCGAGGACAACGGGCAGGGCGGGGCGCGGGCCGATCCCGGCGGCGGCCTGGCCGGGCTGGCGGCCCGGGTCGCCGCGATCGACGGGACGTTCACCGTCACCAGCCCGCCGGGCGGCCCTACCCACATCGAGGCGGTGGTTCCGTGCGCGCCGTGATCGCCGACGACAGCGTCCTGCTGCGGGAAGGGATCACCCGGCTGCTGGCCGAGGACGACATCGAGGTCGTGGCCGGGGTCGGAGACGCCGGCGCGCTGCTGAGCGCGGTGCAGGCGCACAAGCCGGACCTGGCGGTGATCGACGTGCGCATGCCGCCCGGCCACCGGGACGAGGGGCTGCGCGCGGCGATCGAGATCCGGCGGCGCTGGCCCGGGGTGGCCCTGCTGGTGCTCTCCCAGTTCGTCGAGGAGCGGTACGCGACCGAGCTCCTGGCCGGGGACACCGAGGGCATCGGCTACCTGCTCAAGGACCGGGTCGCCGACGTGGCGGAGTTCATCGAGGCGGTGCGCCGGGTGGCCGCGGGCGGCACCGCGCTCGACCCCGAGGTGGTCCGGCAGCTGCTGGCCCGAAGCCGCCGGGCCGACCCGCTGGCCCGGCTGACGGCCAGGGAGCGGGAGGTGCTCGCGCTGATGGCCGAGGGACGGTCGAACTCGGCCATCGCCGAGGCGCTGGTGGTGTCGATGGGCGCGGTGGAAAAGCGGGTGGCCAGCATCTTCATGAAGCTGGACCTGCCGCCCGACGACGAGCAGCACCATCGCCGCGTCCTCGCGGTGGTGCGCTACCTGAACTCCTGACCGCTCAGCTACCTGACGGGTCGGGCTAGTCGGGTATGGGGCAGGTCACGGCCCAGGCGGTCGCGTCGATCTCGAAGGGCGCCGGACCCTGGAGCCGACGGCACAGCTCGCGCAGCAGGCCGCGGCGCTCGGGATCCAGGGACGCGACGTAGTCTCCGGCCGGGCCGATGCCGAGGGTGAACGGCTCCCACCACTCGTCGAAGGTGGCGTAGCGGGCCCGGACGGTCAGCGTCGCGGCCCGGGCCCGGCCGAGCCCGGCGGCCGCGAACCGCCTGGCGAGATCGCCCTCGCGCGCCCCGGCCAGGTCCGACTCGTCGTCGGCCGCAGGATCCAGCTCGCGCACCGCCCGCCAGAACGCGCCCAGCGGGCCGCGCTCTCCCGCGTGATCCCATACGCAGGCCGCGACCAATCCGCCGGGCCTGGTCACCCGGCCCATCTCACGCAGCCCGGCCACCGGGTCGGTCATGAAGTGCACCACCAGCTGCGCCATGGCCACGTCGAACACCGCGTCGGGGAACGGCAGCCGCTCTGCCCCGGCTCGCCGGACGTCCACCCCGGGCAGCCGGCTCG
>JASHUI010000089.1:0-2798 GCA_030040095.1 Streptosporangiaceae bacterium
CCCGCGGCGGGTGCCCGGGCGGCCGGCGCCGACGCCGGGCGGCCGCCATCGGCCTGACCGGCCCGCGCCTGCTTAGGCTGCTGGGCCGCGAACGCTTCCTTGAGCCTGCGGACCACCGGCGCCTCGATCGTCGAGGACGCGGATCGCACAAACTCGCCCATTTCCTGGAGCTTGGCCATCACGGCCTTGCTCTCCACGCCGAACTCTTTCGCGAGCTCGTATACCCGGACCTTCGCCACTGCGCTCCCTCTACTCGGTCCGGCTCCTCCGGACCCGTCAGCCGGTCGGGGCAGCGCGTGCTCCGTCCGGCGTCAGCTTCTGCTGTTCATCGCCGCATGCTCATCGGTCGCTCATCGCAATCTCAGCCTGCTTTCCCGGGCCGGGTTGCCCCGGCCCTGCCGTTCTTGCCACATCGGGGTCCTGACCGGGCAGGCCGGGCCCCGACTCCGCGAGGTACTCGGCGAGCCTGTCGGTGCCGAGCGGTCCCGGCTGCCGCAGCGCTCGCGCGAACGCCCGGCGGCGCTGCGCTTGCTTGAAGCACTCCTGGCTGGGATGCAGGTACGCTCCCCGGCCAGGCCTCCGCGCCCGGGCATCGGGAACGATATCGTTCCCGGCTGCCACCACGCGGAGCAAGTCGGACTTGGCCGCACGGGCTCCGCAACCCACACAGGTCCGAATCACTGGCGTGAGTCGGACGTGCCGCGGATTCCGCGTGACCATCTCCGCCAAGCTTACAGTGCCCTCGGCGGAGGGGACGACCCCCCCGCAACCCCCCGCCGCGGACCAAGCCCCGCGATAAGGAGCCCGCGGTCCCCCACGACCGCGCGCCCGCCAGGACGCCGCCCGCCCTACGCGTCCGCGGCGCCGGGCGCCGAGCCGGCCGTGCCCGGGGCATCGCTGACCGCGCTGGCCAGGGCATCGTCCGCCCCGGCCGCACGGCCTCGGCCGGTCTCCTCGGGCACCGCCGACGCGATAGGCGCCTCGGCTCCGGGGCTGTCCGGGCGGATGTCGATCCTCCAGCCGGTCAGCCGGGCCGCGAGCCGCACGTTCTGGCCCTCCTTGCCGATCGCGAGCGACAGCTGGTAGTCGGGCACGATCACCTGAGCCACCCGCGCCTGGGCGTCCACGACGATCACCCGGGAAACCCGGGCCGGCGACAGCGCATGGGCCACGAACTCGGCCGGATCGGGCGAGTAGTCGACGATGTCGATCTTCTCGCCGTGCAGCTCGGTCATCACGTTCCGGACCCGGCCGCCCTGCGGCCCGATGCAGGCGCCCTTCGCGTTCACCCCTGCCTGGCGCGAGGTCACCGCGATCTTGCTGCGGTGCCCGGCCTCGCGGGCGATCGCCGCGATCTCCACCGCCCCGGACGCGATCTCAGGCACCTCCAGCGCGAAGAGCTTCTTGACCAGGTTCGGGTGGGTACGGGAGAGCGTGACCGACGGGCCGCGGTAACCCTTGCGGACGTGCAGCACGTAGCACCGCAGCCGCTCCCCGTGCACGTACCGCTCTCCGGGCACCTGCTCACTCGGCGGCAGTATGGCCTCCAGCTTGCCCAGGTCGACCAGGACCGCTCGCGGGTCCTTGCCCTGCTGGATCACGCCCGCGACGATGTCGCCCTCCCGGCCGGCGTACTCCCCGAAGGTGAGCTCGTCCTCCGCGTCGCGCAGCCGCTGCAGGATCACCTGGCGGGCGGTGGTCGCCGCGATCCGCCCGAAACCCTCGGGCGTGTCGTCGTATTCCCTGATCACCGCGCCGTCCGGGCCGGTCTCCGCAGCCCACACCGTGACGTGCCCGCTGCCCCGGTTGATCTCGACCCGGGCCGTCGCCGCGGCCCCGTCGGTCCGGTGGTAGGCGACCAGCAGCGCGTCCTCGATGGCCTTGATGGCCAGGTCCATCGAGATGTCCTTCTCCGCTTCCAGGCTGCGCAGGACGCTCAGGTCAATATCCATCGGGCCCCTCCTCGTCCGCGCCGTGGTCCTGGTCGTCGTGGCCCAGCCGGGCAAACTCGATCTCTATCCGCCCCGGGCCGAGCTCGGAGTATCCGAACTCCCGGCCCTGCCCGTCGACCTCGAGCCTCACTCCCTGGGCATCCGCCCCGGTGACGCGTCCCGTTACAGCAGAAGACTCAGCCAGACCATCCGTCGCCGGGCTCGGCGGCGGGATGAGCGGCGCGGTGACCAGGCGGCCGATCGCGCGCCGCCAGTGCTTCGGCTCGGTCAGCGGGCGGTCCACGCCCGGTGATGACACCTCCAGGGTGTAGGAGGCCTCGCCCATGGGGGCGGCGCGGTCCAGCGCCGCCGACAGCTCCCGGCTGACCAGCGCGATGTCGTCCAGGCTGACCCCGCCGTCGCAGTCCACCACCACGCGCAGTAGCCGACGCCGCCCGGCCGAGGTGATCCTGACGTCCTCCAGGTCCATCCCCATAGCGGTAACCGCCGGCTCGAGCACGCCGACGATCCGCTCGGTGTCCGCGAAAGCGCCCCGCGATGGCGACCGCGGCGATCCGTGACGCGAGTTACCCTGCATCACGACCTCCTCGCCCGCGACCTGTGCTGTTGTCCGCTCGGCCTCTAGCCTAACCGCGTTGGCGAGTACCAGGACGATTGCCCGCCATGCCGCGTGCCGGCCCGGCCGACGCGGACCGGCGCGTGGCATGCTAGGAGCCCGCGCGGGCGACGCGGCCCGACACCCGCTGGAGGCTCCGTGGCGGCTCATCCGACACGCCGAGTAGTGCTCGCGGCCGCGGCAACCCTTCCGCTGGCCGCGGCGTCCGGCTGCGCCGGCGCCGACGTGCT
>JASHUI010000842.1:0-3749 GCA_030040095.1 Streptosporangiaceae bacterium
CTGCGACGCCGCCCAGCCCGCAGACGGCTCCGGCGACGGCGGTGACGCTGAACGCGACGGTGGCGCCGGCCACGGCCGGCACGGTGAGCTTCTGGAGTGCCTACGGCACCGCGAGTGTGGCCCAGGTGGGTACCACGCAGACGGTCACCGCCACCTCGGGAGCGGCATCGGTGACGGTCACCCCGCCAACCGGGACCACCGCCTACACGGCGGTGTTCACGCCAGCGGTGGGGTCGGCCGACATCGGCTCGCAATCCGCGGCGCTGAACTACACGGTCACCACCCCGCTGGATACCACCACAACAACGCTCAGTGAGACCGGTGGCGGCGGTGCCGCCGGCACCCCGGTCAACTTCACGGCGACCGTGGCTGACGAAACCAACCCGGCGGACACTCCGACCGGCACGGTCAGCTTCTACGACAACGGATCCAACACTCCGCTGGGTACGGCCGCGCTGGCCGCCGGCACGGCCACCTTCACCTACACCTACGCCGCCGCCGGGTCGCACTCGGTGGTGGCCACCTACACCCCGACGGCCAGCTCGCAATGGGCTGCGTCCAGTTCCGCGGCGGTGACCTTCACCGAGACCGCACCGCAGTGCACCACGTGCACCGACGTGCAGACCATCGAAGGCACCGTGCCGGCGGGTACCCTGTCCATCTACACCCCCTACACCGCTACCAACCCGCTGAACCTGGGCACGCTGGCGCTGAACAGCACCGGCACGTACTTCACGGCGTCCGCGCCGCTGGACGCCAACGCCGCCGATGTCCCGACGGCGGGGGCGATCCCGGACTCCACGTTCAACGGAATCACCGTGGTCGACACCCAGGCGGGCAACCTGCCCTGGACCGTGACCGCGCTGTCCAGCGCCCTCGGCGACGGCGGCCATAACCCGGGCAGCACGATCAGCGGCGAAAACGTCGGCCTGACCAACCTGGTCGCGGTCCCGGTCACCGGCAACGCGCTCACGGCTGCTGACCTGACGTTGACCAACCTGCCGGCCGCCAGCCCGCCGGTCGGGCCGACCGACACCGGCAGCCAGGGTCTTGGCGGCGCCACCGCGCACACCATCGTGGTTGACGCCACCCAGGCCGACGGCACCATCGGCATCAATGGCACGGTCACCCTGAACGCCCCGACTTCTACCGAGGCCGGGTTGTTCGTCGGTACTATCACCTTCACCATCGCCAGCTAGCAGCCAGCCAGCGGCGATACCCGCAACGCATTTAAAAGGAGCGGGGCGGGCTTCCGCGCGGAAGTCCGCCCCGCTCCCAAGCTCGTTCAATACGGCCCTCTCCATTCCTTTCAATATGTCCCTCTCGATTCCTCCCGGGAGGGCCACCCTCGTGCGGAGGACTGCAGGACCCATGAGCAAGACGAACACGGCCGCTGCGCCGAAGCGGGCCCGGCTCCGGCTGGCGGCCCGGCTGACGGCCCTGATGCTCGCCGGGATCAGCTCCTTGACGGCCGTTCCGGCGAATGCCGCACCGACGTCGGCGCGGTCTGTGGCCAGGGAAGCGGCGACGCAGGCCCGGGCGGCCGGCCTGACCTCGTTCAGCAGCGGGCCGGCGGCCTTTTTCGGCCTCGGCCCCTCGAGCGCGACGAAGATCGACGGGCGGCCCTACTTCGCGTGGGGGGTCACCCCCGGCGCGACCGTGGACGACTACGTCGCCGTCGTCAACTTCGGCGCCCAGCCGGTGACCGTTCAGGTGTTCGCGAGCAACGCGGTGAGCCTGGCCCACGGCGGCACCGGCTTCCTGTCGCAGGGCCAGGTCCTGGCCGGGTCTTTGGGCGGGCCGGCGAGCTGGATCACGCTCCGCCTCCCGGGCGGCTCCTCCAGCGTGTACCTGTCACCGCGCAGCCAGGTGATCGTGCCGATCCTCGTGCAGATCCCCAGAAACGCCTCTCCCGGCGACCACGTGGGAGCGATCATCGCCAGCCTGACCTCGACCGCCGTGAGCAAGAACCACGCCAAGGTTCATCTCGTCCAGCAGGTCGCCGCCCGGGCGGTGATCCGGGTCTCTGGGCCCCTGCATCCCCAGCTCAGCATCGTCGGCCTGTCGGTGGCGTACAACGACCCGCTGAATCCGGCGGGGTCGAGCCCGGCGACGCTCCGGTTCACCGTCGAGAACACCGGCAACGTCCTGCTCGGGGGCAAGGAGTCGGTGGCCGTGCACGGTCTGCTCGGGGAGTCCGACACCATCAAGGACGCCGCCCAGATCCCGATCATGCTTCCGGGCGGGTCGGCCGCCGAGGCCGTGACGGTTCACGGGGTCTATCCGGAACTGCTCATGCACGGCGACGTGACGATCACGCCGGTGATCGTGACCGGGCAGGACGACCCGGGCTTGCGGGTTTATGCCGCGAGCGTGAGTTTCTGGGCCATCCCGTGGATCCCGCTGGCGATCGTGATCGTGATCGTGCTGCTCATAGTGGCCTACTTCTGGCGGCGCCGTCGCCCGCGCCCTAGCCCGGCGTCCGGCGGTCCCGCCCCGGTGGCATCGACGACAGGAGTGGAGGCGTAATGCGTTACGTCCGCGTGCGCGCGGCCGCGGCGGTGGCCGCGGCGGTTGGCCTGGCCGCCATGGGGTCGGCCCAGATGGCGTCGGCCGGAGTCGTCCAGGCTCCGAGGGTTCAGCACGAATCCAGCCTGGGCTCGTTCCATCTCCCGTACACCGACCCCGGCCAGGCGGGGCTGCTGACGTTGTGCGGTCCCGGCAACCAGCCGATCACCCACGGCAACATCAACACCAAGCCGTTCGTCTGGCGCGCCGTGGGCGACGTGCCGGCGCCCGCTCCGTACCGGGTCAAGAACGCCGTGGCCCAGCTGTTCGCCTTTCAGCCGCGGCCGTACACCCCGCCCGAGGCGTGGAGCGGGTTGCCCATGGTCGCCGCCTCGGTGTACAGCAACCCGGACCGTCCGATGATCCAGTCCACGCCGATAGACGAGCCGCTGAGCTACTTCACAAAGTTCTTCCCGCCGATCTGGGACCACCTCGAGGAACTGCGGCTCTACCTCGGGGCGCCGGGTACCGAGGAGGACAGCCTCGGATTCGCAGCGGCTGACCTGCAGATCAACGGCGATACCTGGACGCTGGTCGAAGGGGGAACGTCCGGGTGCACCTCCGGCACCGCCGTCTCCCGCGAGGTGACCGTCGGCCTGCCCGGTGCCAGCGCCGGCCTCAAGCCGGGCCAGTCGGTGGCCAGCAGCGGCGCCAGCCAGACCGGCTCCGCCACGCCGGCCGCCGGCTCGCAGTCCGGCTCGGGCTCCGCCACCCCCGGGACATCCGCCGTGGCCGCCAAGCAGTCCAGTTCCGTCGGGATCGGGGTGGTCGTCGCGTTGGGCGCGCTGGTCGCCGCGTTCGCGATAGGGACCGGCGGAGTCTGGTGGCGCCGCAGGCGGCGGGCTGGTCTTTGAACACGCGCCGGGATCCCCGGTCCCGGTGAGCCCGCGACCGTGCCGAGGCCCGGTTCGCTCTCTGGTCACGTCCGAATTTAAAAATTTATAAGTAAAAGGGTCTGTGATGAAGGTACAAGGGTCTTTGGGCAAGGTGAAGGCACATCCGCTGGTGGCCGGGGTGGTTGCCCTGGCGGTCGCGGGGCTGGGTGCGGGCGTCGCGGTGGCGGCGGTGAGCGCGCCGGCTGCTGCGGGCGGTGGTGGGCCGACGCCGCCGTGGGAGACGTCGATCAGCCCTGCTCCTAACGGGTTCATCACGTTCTATAACGCCCAGGGCCAGGTGGTGAC
>JASHUI010000843.1:0-2565 GCA_030040095.1 Streptosporangiaceae bacterium
CTCGTCCCGTCGGGTGCCCGGTGCGCCACGAACGAGGCCCCGGCCACGTCGGCCGCGCCGCGGGCCAGCTCGGCCGCGGCGTCGAGCAGGCGGGCCGAGTTCAGCCGCTCCAGGTCGCGCTGCGCGTCGCGGAGCCGGGTCACGATGCCGGCGACCCGTTCCGGCAGCTCCTCGCGGCGCGCCTTCAGCTGCTCGGAGAGCTGGCTGACCAGGACGCTCTCCCGGGCCAGGAACCGGAACGCGTCCATGCCGACCAGGGCCTCGACCCGGCGCACGCCGGAGCCGATCGAGGCCTCGCCGAGGATCTTGATCAGGCCGAGCTGCCCGGACCGGGCCACGTGGGTGCCGCCGCACAGCTCCCGGGAGTAGTCGCCGACCTCCACCACCCGGACCTGCTCGCCGTACTTCTCGCCGAACAGCGCCAGCGCGCCCATGGCCCTCGCGTCGTCGATGGTGGTGTGGAAGGCCCGGACGGCCAGGTCGTTGGTCAGGACCTGGTTGACCTCGTCTTCGGCGTCGGCCAGCACCGACACCGGCACGGCGCCCATCGAGGTGAAGTCGAACCGGAACCGGCCGGGCGAGTTCTCCGAGCCGGTCTGGGCCGCCGACTCGCCCAGCGCGCCGCGAATCGCCCGGTGCACCAGATGCGTGGCCGTGTGCGACCGGGAGATGGCCCGCCGTCGCTCGACGTCGATCTCGGCGTACACGGGCGCCCCGACCACGATCTCGCCCGACGTGACCCGGCCGCGGTGCACGATGAGCCCGGGTACCGGCGTCTGCACGTCCAGCACCTCGACCACGGCGCCCGCGGCCGCCCCGCTGCCGGTGGCCCGGATCACCCCGGCGTCGGCCAGCTGGCCGCCGCCCTCGGCGTAGAACGGGGTCCGGTCGAGCACCACGTCGACCTCGGTGCCCTGGCCCGCCGCGGGCACCGAGACGCCGCCGACCAGCAGGCCGGTGACGGTGGCGTCGTCGGTCACCTGGTCGTACCCGGTGAACACGACCCGCCCGGAGCGCTCGAGCAGCGAGGCCAGCACCGAGATGTCCGCGTTGCCGGTCTTCTTCCCGGCCGCGTCCTCCTTGGCCCGCTGCCGCTGCTGCGCCATGAGCCTGCGGAACTCGCCCTCGTCCACCGACAGCCCCTGCTCCGCGGCCATCTCCAGGGTCAGGTCGATCGGGAAGCCGTAGGTGTCGTGCAGCTGGAAGGCCTGCTCGCCGCCGATGGTCTCGACGCCGCGGCGCCTGGTCTCCTCGACCGCGGCGTCGAAGATGGCGCTGCCGGTGCGCAGCGTGCCGAGGAACGCGGCCTCCTCGGCGTCGATGATCGTGTGGATGTGCGGGGCGTCGCGGCGCAGATCCGGGTACTGGTCGGCGAGCGCGTCGATCGCCACCGCGGCCAGCTCATGCAGGTAGCGGTCGTCCTCCCCGCCATGGCTGCCGCCCGACCCGCCGCGTTGCGCGCCCGCCAGCAGCCGGAGGTTGCGCACGCTGCGGCGCAGGATCCGCCGCAGCACGTAGCCGCGCGCCTCGTTCGACGGCACCACGCCGTCGGCGACCAGCATCACGGCCGTGCGCACGTGGTCGGTGACCACCCGCAGCGCCACGTCGGTCCTGTGGTCCCGGCCGTATCGCTGCTCGGTCAGCTCGGCCGCGCGGTCGAGCACCTTCCACATGGTGTCGATCTCATAGATGTTGTCGACGCCCTGCAGCAGCGCGGCCATCCGCTCCAGGCCCATGCCGGTGTCGATGTTGCGGGAGGGCAGCTCGCCCGCGACGTCGAAGTCGGTCTTGGCCCGGACCGCGGCGAGCTGCTCCTGCATGAAGACCAGGTTCCAGACCTCGAGGTAGCGGTCCTCGTCGGCGACCGGCCCGCCCTCGCGGCCGTACTCGGGACCGCGGTCGTAGTAGATCTCCGAGCACGGTCCGCCCGGGCCGGGCACCCCCATGTGCCAGTAGTTGTCGGCCAGCCCGCGGCGCTGGATGCGGCCCTCGGGCACGCCCACATGGTCGTGCCAGAGCTTGGCCGCCTGGTCGTCGTCCTGGTACACGGTCACCCAGAGCCGGCTCTCGGGGAAGCCGAACCCGCCCTCGGCCTCCGGGCCGGTGAGCAGCTCCCAGGCGAACGGGATGGCCAGCTCCTTGAAGTAGTCGCCGAACGAGAAGTTCCCCAGCATCTGGAAAAAGCTCGCGTGCCTGGTGGTCTTGCCCACTTCCTCGATGTCGGCCGTGCGCACGCACTTCTGGGCGCTGGCGGCCCGCCGGAACGGCGGGGCCAGCTGGCCGAGGAAGTACGGCTTGAACGGGACCATCCCGGCGTTGACCAGCAACAGCGTGGGGTCATCGGCGATCAGGCTGGCCGAGGGCACCACGGTGTGGCCGCGCTGGGAGAAGTAATTAAGGAAACGGCGGACGATCTCTGCCGACTCCATCAACGACCATCCTTCGCATAATCGGTGCCGGGATGCGCGCGGCGCCGGCGTTCCTCGCCTGGGGCCGCCCCCCGCGGGCGCTGCGCGCGGGCCCGCTGACCTTCGAGGGTACGGCCTGCCAGCCGGGGCTGACGAT
>JASHUI010000844.1:0-3194 GCA_030040095.1 Streptosporangiaceae bacterium
TGCGGCGGCTTGAAGTAGTCGGTCCACAGCACCCACAGGTGGTGCTTGACGAGCTCGGACCGCTCTTCCTTGATGACAATCGCCCGGGCGCGGAACTCCGCGTCGGTGTTCTGCTGGTACTTCTCGCAGATCGCCTTGACGGATTCGGCCTCGATCCTGGCCTGAGCCGGGTCATACACGCCGCAGGGGAGGTCGCAGTGAGCGTGCGCGGTGGCCCTCGGTTCCAGAAGACGTGCGAGCAGCCTCATTGATCTCCTTCTCTCATGTCAGATCATGGATTCCGGATTCCGACAGTACCCCTTGCGCTACCGGACATTCAGGGAGGGTGCATGCGCTGGCCGGTATGGCGCGTCGCGGTCGCCGAACGGTCCATGGAGCCGGTCCTGCACCCGGGGGACTGGGTGCTCGTGAGCCGCCGGATGCGGGCCGGCCGGCCGCCCCGGATCCGGGCCGGGCAGCTCGTCATCGCGCGGCATCCGCACCAGCCGGAGCTGCTCCTGGTGAAGCGCGCTGCGCGCTGCCTGCCGGGCGGCTGGTGGCTGGAGTCGGATAACCCGGGGGCCGGGGCGGTGGACAGCAGCCGCTTCGGCGCGGTGCCGCCGCAGATGATCGAGGGCCGGGTGCTGCTGCGCTACTGGCCCGTCTTTCGGGCCTAAAGCCGCGTTGGCCCGCTCCCGTCACGGGAGCGGGCCAACGTAGATGGATCGGTCAGTGCCTCGGTGCGGGTCCCGACGGCTCCGGGTGCGCGGCCTGCTTCGCGATCAGCACGTCAATCTCCTGCCTGGGCAGCCTGACCGCCTGCGACCAGTAGTAGATGATCAAGCTGAAGCCCGCCACGACCAGCAGGTCCCAGTAGAGCGGGATGTGGCCGGTGTTGACCGGCGGCTTGACGGCGCCGCCGGAGAACTGGCCCTGCCAGGTGATGATGCCCATGCCGATCAGGTAGACCGGCAGCCACTGCGCCGACCTCCAGTCCAGCGGCGGGCGGTCCTTGTCGAAGGCCATCGAGATGCCGATCAGCACGTAGCCGATCACGATGGCGATGCCGAGCTTCCAGACGACCTCCATGCCTGACCAGTAGATGATCAGGTTGGCGGCGATGAAGGCCGCCGGGCCGATGACCGCGTGCCAGGGGATGCGGTACGGACGCGGCCAGTCGGGAAGGGCGGCGCGGAACGCGTTCAGCGAGAGCGGCGAGCCGGCGTACATCAGCACGCTGGCGCTGCTGATCAGGCCGACCAGAGCCTGCCAGCTCGGGAACGGCAGCAGGAAGATCAGGCCGAACAGGAACGCGCAGATCAGGCTGAACCACGGAACGCCGTTCTTGTCGGTCCGGGCGAAGATCTGCGGGTAGTACCTGTTCCTGGCCAGGCCGTAACCGATCCGCGAGGTGGACGTCTGGTAGATCAGGCCGGTGCCGAACGGGGAGATGAACGCGTCGATGTGCAGGATCGTCGCCAGCCAGGCGACCCCGGCCAGGCCGGCCACGGCCGCGAACGGGTAGACCGCGACGGGGTTCGTGGCGGCGATGCCCTGGAAGCCGTGGTGCAGCAGGCTGGACGGCGTGGCGCCGAGGAACACGATCTGCGCCAGGATGTAGATCAGCGTGCCGGTAAGGCACGCGATGATGATCGCGCGCGGCAGGTTCTTCTGCGGGTCCTTGATCTCGCCCGCCAGCTGGTCAGCCTGCTCGAAGCCGAGATAGGCGAACACGATGCCGGCGCCGGGAATGGCCGCGAACACTGCCCTGAGGCCGAACGGCATGAAGCCGCCGCCACCCGGGCTGAAGTTGCTGCCGTGGAAGTGGAAGAACAGCACGATGATCGCCAGGACAGGGACAGCCAGCTTCCACCACATGATGCCGGTGTTGACCTTGGAGAACAGGCGCATCGCGAGGAAGTTGATCATGGTGAAGATGGCCATCAGGACGATGGTCATCCCGAAGCCCAGTCCGGTGATCTTGCCTGTCGCCGGATTGTAGATGCTGTGCCAGTAGTACTGGCCGTACTGCATCACGGCGTAGCACTCGATCGGTGCCACAGCGACAGCCTGCAGCCAGGAGAAGAAGCCAAACGAGATACCGGCCACGCTGCCGAACGCAAGGTGCGGGAACCTTGCCGTGCCGCCAGCCACCGGGAACATTCCGCCCAGTTCGGCGTGGACGAGTGCCAGGACCACGACGCACAGGCCGCCGATGAGCCAACCGTAGATCGCCGCCGGCCCAGCCTGGGATGCGGCGATGAACCCGGCGAACAGCCATCCAGACCCGATGATCGATGTCAGGGATGAGAACGTCGCGCTGATCAGGCCCATCTCTCTCTTTAGACCGACGTCTGCCGGTCTGGTAGCAGTTGATACTGCTTCAGTAGCCATGTCCGAACCTTCCTCCGGTCCGCATACGTGGGCCATACGCCCGTGGAATAGGGCTCATGGTAATGATCAACTGGACTTGTGAAAAGAAGCAGCTAGGCGTCATTTCGGTAACACGGATAACTGCAGGATGACCAGGAACGGTTAACCTCGGTGTTCGCGATCTTGAGGTGTCCGGCTGGACCGTTGCCGTTTGCAGATTTCCGGTTCCGGGCGCGCCGGATTGCCCGACCGTCGCGCCGGGTGAGCGCAAGCGGCGGTTTGCCGCAGCATCAAGGCTCTTCGTGAGGCGTATACCGAGAACGTGACCGAGACCCACCACCAGCCCGTTCGCGAGGAACACGCATCGGCCCTGCGCCCGCGCGCGCCGCGCCGCCGCGGACGGAGCGCAGATCCATCTGGCCCAGCAGTGCCCCAGCCCACCGCGTCCTCGGCCTCATGCCGGCCCGCTCACCGGAGCCAGCCCACCTCCCGCACGTCCTCCAGCCCGGCGGCGCCCACCCCGGCTCACGCCCTCCCGCCGCCATGACGACACCGGGACACCATCCGGACGCTATCGAGCGGCATCGCGACGCTATCGGGCGGGCGTCGGGCCGCTATCGGGCGGCGTCGGGCCGCTATCGGGCGACTTCTCACGGGTTCGGTGCAGTCGGTGACCTGGTTTGTCCTGGTCTGTCCCAACGGAATCCGTGAGAAGTCGCAATGATCTTGGTCAGGCGCCGACCAGAGTGACCAGGGTGACGGGAGAGGCTGCGGGGCGGCGGTGGCGGGGGCGTGTGCGGCCCTAGGCGCGGCGGGCGGGGCGGTGGTGGGCGGGGGCGTGC
>JASHUI010000845.1:0-2665 GCA_030040095.1 Streptosporangiaceae bacterium
GCGGTGGTTGAATGGGAGGAACAGAAATTCCGTCTACCCGGTGACGTGGGTTTCAGGGGTCACCAAAAGATCTGCCGGCGCCGGCGCTGTGGGCAAGCCAGGTCACCCTCCCGGTCGGCACCCCGCCGCGCACGCGGAACGCATACTCGTGGCCCCCGAAGAATGCCTCCTGCCCGCCCGACATTCTCGGTCGGTCCCACGGCATCGACAACTACCTCACTGGCTTGGATGCTTACTTCCAGTCTTGGGTGGCGAGCCTTTCGATGGTCTGGAGTTCCTGGTCGATTCTCGCCTCGGCGGCCAGGCGGTGGTGTGACCGGCTTTGGCTGGGCACGGGCGTCGGCACGCGCCGGTGTTCGAGATGGGCCAGCAGGGTGTGGCGGCCGAGGGGCCGGGCGGCGAAGGCCACGACGACCGTTGCCGATTGCATGAGGCACCAGCCTGGCCGAAGCCTGGCGTCCATCATTTCCTCGCGGCCCGCGGTGTCTTGCACCAGCAGGCGCAGCAGCTGGCCGTGCCGCTCGGTGATACGTACGTGCGCGACACCGGGTTCGTAGCGGGGGGTGGCGTGTTCCAGGTCGGCGATGACCCGCCATACGGCGTCGAAGGGGGCGGTGATCTGCCGCTGCCGGACGGCGGCGCCTGGCAGGGCGGCGGCGAGAATGGTGAGGCGGTCGATCGGGTCGATATCGGCAGACGCCGCGGCTTCGGTCACGATTCCCACATCTCCCGGAACGCGGCCCTGGCTCGGTGCAGACGGGATTTCACGGTTCCGGCGGGGATCCCCAGCGTGGCGGCGATCTCTTGCTCGCTGAGGCCTTCCCGGGCCCGCAAGACCAGCACCGCCCGCTGCGAAGGCGGCAGTCGCGCCAGGGCATCATCGATGTCCGCTACCGCTTCGAAGGAAGCGGCATCGGGGCCGGCAGGCGCTGGGCCCGCGGCGACCTCCTGGCCAGGCTGGCGGACGAGGCGCCTTGCCGTCCGCTCGGTGACCGACCGTACCCAGGGCATGATCGCCTCCGGGGCGCGCAGCGAGGGCAGGCCACGGAAGACGGCCAGCAGGGCCTCCTGCGTCGCGTCATCGGCCGCCGCCGGGACGATCCGCGCGCACAGTCGGCGGACGTAGGGCGCCAGCTCGTCGAGAAGCTCGTCCAGCGCGAGCGCGTCCCCGTGCTGAGCGGCCGCGACCTTCGCAGGGTCCACGGCAGCGAGATTACCGGGAACACCGGATTCGCACTCATCCCGGCCGACTGCCCCCGCGTCCGATCAGCGAGCGCCAGCCAGCGATTTAAAGATCGCCAGGTCATCCGTTCTTCAGAAAAATTGGCGTGACCTGGTGCCCGGACCGGGCCAGCATCGTGTCCGGGAAGGAGAAGAACAGTGCGTCAGAGCATGCTGGCAATCCAGCAGGATGTCTTCGGCGGGCCGGAGGTGCTGCGGCTGGTCGAGCGAGACCGCCCGGAGCCGGCGGGCACCGAGGTGCTGGTACGAGTGCACGCCGCAGGGGTCAACCCGGTCGACTGGGCGACCCGCGCGGGACACGGGCTGCTGCGGTCCCTGCCGATGACCGTCGGCTGGGATGTCTGCGGCGTGGTGGAGGAGACCGGGCTCGGCGTGACCAGGTTCACCCGCGGCGATGAGGTGTTCGGCATGCCGTGGTTCCCTCGGGAAGCCGGGGCATATGCCCAGTATGTCGCGGCCCCGTCGCGCCAGTTCGCCCGCAAGCCCGCCAAGCTGAGCCATACGGAGGCGGCGGGTCTGCCCCTCGCCGGTCTCACCGCATGGCAGGTCCTGGCCGATACCGCCGTCATCCAGCCTGGCCAGCGGGTCCTCATCACGGCGGCAGCCGGCGGGGTCGGGCACCTGGCGGTACAGATCGCGAAGGCGCTCGGAGCATATGTGATCGGCACCGCACGAGCCGTCAGGCACGACTTCGTTCGCGCCCTGGGAGCTGACGAAGTCATCGACTACACGACAACCGATCCCGCCAGGACCGCCGGGGAGCTCGACGTGATCTTCGATCCGGTGGGCGCAGAAAACGGCCGTACCTGGCTGCCGGTTATCAGGCCAGGCGGAGTCCTGATTTCTTTCGCCCACGATGGCGGCGACCGGGCATTGCTGGACGCCGCGGCCAGGCGCGGCATCCGCGTTCCCGCTGTCCTGGTTGAACCCGATGGCCACGGCCTGCAGGCGCTCTCCAGGCTCGCTGAAACGGACCGGCTCCGCGTGCAGATCGAAACGGCGCTGCCGTTGGCGCAGGCCCCGGAAGCACATGAGATCGGCGAACGCGGCCGTACCTGCGGCAAGATCGTCCTGCAGGTCTGTTAGAGCCGTTCCAGCAGGGAAAAGGCAGCCTGAACCGCAGCTGACCGGCATTTTTGCGCTTTGCGGCCGGGGGGCCCCCGGCGTTTTCGGCGCTTTTTGCCGGCTCGCATGACAGACGGGGATACGGGCCCCTTTGATGCGGGCCCATGCGATACGGGTGGGGCCGGCTCAGCCATTGCGCTGCGGCACGCCGTTGTGAGGTGATTGCGTAGGTGTAGCACGGTATGGAGCACAACAGGGTGAAGGGTGACTGACTGTGCAGGAGCCGAACATGAACGATCGGCGTCATCGGCGCCTCCGCGGGCGGGTGCTCGCGGCGCCGGGCACGGCCGCAGCCGCG
>JASHUI010000846.1:0-2811 GCA_030040095.1 Streptosporangiaceae bacterium
CAGGCTGTGGCCGGCCGGCACGCTGGGGCCGGGCACCGCGGGGCTGGCCGCCGACCGGCTGTCCGGCCTGTTCCTGCTGATCTCGTTCGGCGCGGCCGCCTGGGTGTCGCTGGGGTTCGCGAACTGGGCGCGCGAAGGGGGCACGGGCCGGCGCGGGCTCGGCGCCACCAGCGCGCTCACGCTGGCCGCGGTCGCCGTGTTCCTCACCGCGGGGGACGCGTTCACGCTGCTGTTCGCCTGGGAGCTGTTGACCGTCGCGTTCTACCTGCTGGCCGGGTTCGAGCGCGACAAGCCAGGCCGGCCTCCCGCCGCGCTGATCACGCTGGCCTTCGGGAAGGCCAGCGGCATGTCGCTGCTGGCGGGCCTGCTGCTGCTCGCGGTGCGGTCGGGTTCGCTGGACGTGGCCAGCTTCGCGCACGTGCCGGAGGGCGGGGCGCGTACCACGGCGCAGGTGCTGCTGCTGCTGGGCTTCACGGTCAAGGTCGGCCTGGTCCCGTTCCAGGTCTGGCTGCCGCGCGGCTATGCCGCCGCGGCCGGGCCGGCCAGGGCCGTGATGGCGGGGGTGGCGGTCAACGCCGGGTTCTACGGGATGTGGCGCACGCTGGCGGTGCTGGGCCCGCCGCCCGCCTGGCTGATCGGGATCCTGCTCATCCTGGCCGGGCTGACCGCCGTGCTCGGCATCGCCCACGCCGCCGTGCAGAACGGCCTGCTGCGGGTCATCGCGTACTCCAGCGTGGAGAACGCCGGGCTGATCCTGGCCGGGTTCGGCGTGGCCCTGGTCGGCGCGGCCACCGGGGACCGGCGGCTGGTCGCGGTGGGGCTGCTGGCGGCGACGCTGCAGGTGATCGCGCACACCGCGGCCAAGTCGCTGCTGTTCACCGCGGCGGCCGGGATGGAATCCGCCGCGGGCACCGACGACCTCGACACGCTGCGGGGGGTGGCACGGCTGGCGCCCTGGCGCGGCACCGGCCTGGCCATCGCCGGGCTGACGCTGGCCGGGCTGCCGCCCACCGCCGGGTTCGTCTCCGAATGGTTCCTGCTCGAGGCGCTCATGCAGCAGTTCCGCGTGCCCGGGCTCGGCTTCCGGCTGGTGCTCGCGGTCGCCGGGGCGGCGGTCGCGCTGACCGCGGGGTTCGCCGGGGTCACGTTCGTGCGGCTGATCGGCATGGTGGTGCTCGGCCAGCCGCGGCCCGCCGGGGTTCGCCCGCGGCTGTGGGACTACCGCATCGGCGGCCGCGCCGCGATCACCGGGCTCGGCGCCGCCTGCCTGGTGCTGGCCGCGCTGACCCCGCTGGAGATCCGGGTCGTCGCGGCCGGGCTTTCGCCCGTCGTGCCCGCGTCGGCGACCAGCGAGGCGCTGAAGTCGCCCTGGGTGCTGCAGCCGGTATTCGCCGGCTTCTCGATCCTCTCGCCGTCGTGGCTGTGGATCACCATGCCGGTCCTGTTCGTGATCGTCGTGCTGCTCACCGTGGGCCTGTCCGGCCGCCGGCCGCTGCGGGTGCGCCGGGTACCCGCCTGGCGCTCGGCCACCGCCGGGGTGACCGGGAGCGCCCGCTACACCGTGTTCGGCTTCGCCAACCCGACGCGGCGGGTGCTGGCCACGGTGCTGCACACCAGGACCGAGGTCCGGCGGATCGGGTCGGCGGATACCGCGGCGGCGCCGGAACCTGGCGCCGGCCCCGGCCGGGGCCAGACGGCGGCCGCGCACGTCGGGTACGAGTCGGACGTGATCGAGGTGGTGGAGCAGTACCTGTACCGCCCGCTGGTCGGCCCGCTCGTGGCGCTGGGGCGGGCGGCCAGGCGGCTGCAATCCGGGCGCCTGGACGCCTACCTCGCGTACATGCTGATCGCGCTCGTCGCGGTCCTGGCCGTGGTGATCGCCCTGGCCTGAGCGGCCCGCCGCGCCGGCGGCCGGTCCCGGATGAGGCCGGCTACTTGTGACCGGCCGCGTTGCCGCCCACAATGGCCCTGGCGATGAGGCTCGCCGTGACCGCCGGATGACAGCGCGCTGATGGCCTCTGCCCGACGGCATCCGCCCCGTTGATGAGGAGGTCGCGATGGTGCGAACAGCGGGGAGACCGAGGTGAAGCGGTGACTGCGGGCCCGTTCCGCCGGGTTCTGGTCGGATGGGATGCCTCGGCCGACGCCGCGGAGGCGCTGTCCGCCGCGGCCGCGATCGCCGGCGATGGCGGACACGTGGTCGCGCTCACCGTGCTGCCGGCGGTCCCCGGCGCCGAGGCCGCGGACGAGCGGGAGGGCGAGCGGGCCGCGATCAGGCGGCGAGCCGAGGAGCGCTTCGAGCGGATGCGAGGGCTGGTGGCCGCCAGAGTCCGGATGAGCCTGCACATCGTGGAAGACCGGCAGGTCGGCAGGGCGGTGTGCGGCTACGCGGCCGAGCACGGATTCGACCTGCTGGTGCTCGGCCGGCATGGCGACGGCGGCGCCCTGCATCCCGGCCTGGGCCGGGTGGCCGAGACCGCGGCCCGGGGCAGCGCCGTCCCGGTCATGCTGCTGAGCGCCGTGAGCCGGTAGCCGACGCCGCTTCTCGCTTCTTGCCAAGCCGGGATCTTTGCCATGTATGCTGGGTGCGTAACGCGATGAGGCTCGCGTAACGCCTGGGCCCTTTGTGGTCCGGCTAATGGCCTCTACCTGCAGGGCGTCCTGAGCGTCGCCAACAGGCGGAGGTCATTTTGTCTGTTCCGGTCCTGATCCAGATCCTGCAGAGCCTCGTCGTGCTGTGCCTCGCCCCCCTCTACGCCGGCGCGCTCACCCGGGCCGAGGCGGTGCTCGCGTCCCGGCGCGGCCCGAGCG
>JASHUI010000847.1:0-2681 GCA_030040095.1 Streptosporangiaceae bacterium
ACCTGCGACGATCCCGGGCCACGTGGCACGCGGTCACCGGGCACTTCGACACCCCGACCACCGGCCACGAGCGCACCCCCGCCGCCGCCGAAATCAGCGGCGGCCGCGGCCATGTTCGCCCTCCGCGTTGGTTCCCTGCGGGAAAGAGAGTTCGACCGTGCCTGGCACTGTCTGAGCCGCCACCGCGCCGGAGGCGCACCGCCCCGCAGGCCAGCGCGGCCCCGGGCCGGCGCGTTCAAAATCTGTCCGGGTGCGTGCATCTACACACAGATCATCCAACTGCGCGGTGGCAGGAGTGAGGCTCCCGAAGGCATCCTGCAACAAGACGTACAGATGACACGATCAGCCTTCCCTGGCCACATCCGTGAGACGTCGCCTACTCGCCGGTAAACCGGAATTCTGCCTGCCAGGGGCCGTCGGCGTGGACAACCTGCCAGTAGCGTTCGGCGATGCGCTCGGGGTCAAAGGAGGTACCCGCAGCTATCTGCCCTGCGATCGTCAGTGTGGCCACGCGGATGCCGTCCGGTTCGAGGTCGGCGCCGAGCATCGTCGCGGCCGACCGGAGAGCCGCCTTGCCGAGGGAAACGGTTGCCAGGGCGGGGATCGGGTGGTCGGCGAACCCGCCCCCGGTGACGAGTATCGTCCCGGAGCCTGCGGCCCGCATGGCCGGAGCGGCCGCCTGCGCGACGACGATGGCGCCGATGACATCCACGGAATACGCCGCCTGGAGGTGGGCGACGCTTGAGCTCAGCAGCCGGTCTGAAGCTCCCATGACGGCGTTATAGACGATGACGCCCGGTGCGCCATTTCCGAGATACAGCTCCCTCATCCGGGCGCCCAGGGCATCGGGATCGCTGGCATCGGCCGCGATGGTGTTGATCGTGGCGCCGGTACCGGCCAGGGTGCCCGCGAGGTCGCGGAGGCGGTCGGGGCTGCGCGCCACGAGGGTTACCTGGTAGCCGCCCGCGGCGAAGCGGCGTGCCACGGCCATTCCAAGGCCTGGTCCCGCGCCGATCAGTAGCAGGTGGCGGCCGTCGACGGAGCCGGGAGCTGCGGCCCCGGCGAGGTCAGGGATCGTGCTTGCCCGGTTGCCGGGGTCGCCCGCTGGCTCGTTAGGCATGGGTGCCGTTTCCTTTCGCGTCGGCCGACTCGGACAGCGGCCCTGGCTGGTCGCTCGGCCGGGGCCCCTGTTTGTTCCCCGTGAGCGATCTTGTAAGCCTGGCGATCACTCTCTGGTGCGTTGCGGTCAGGGATGGACCGGGCCGCTGGGGCCGCGGTCGAGGCGGATCGACTGCTGCTGGTGCATCGCGACGTCCTCGCGGGTTGCCACCCGGCCCAGGTGCCCGCTGGGTTACCTGGTTGGTCGGGGAGCAATAGTCAAGACCTGAGTGGTGGAAGGACTCACCCTCAGGCACTCACACGACGCGGATGCGCCTGGGTGACGAAGCTGCCGGTATCCATGTATTCGCGCACCAAATCGACCTTCTCCTGTGCGTTGACGTGGTACACGAAACAGACAGGGACCCTGAACTCCAGACCGGCTATGTTGGGAAGATCGGCTGGCAGGGACCCCCAGCATGACCGTGCGAAGTCGATGACCCGCTCATCGACTGTCCCGACGTTCCAGTACTCGAAGACACCCCAGTCCCCGGCCGCCACGTTGCTCAGGAGTTCCGGCCGACGGTCTTCGACGGACAAGAACGCCGGCTTGAGGAACTGGTACACCTGCTCCTTGCCCTTGAGGACCGCACCGTTGGGCATCAGATTCCAGACGATGTCGTCGGCAAGCTGCGCCTTGGCCGCTTCGTCTTCGCCACTGATCAGATGATAAGCAAGCAGCGAGAAGGGGGTCCGGTTGGCGAGGAGAACCTCTGCTACCTGTTCTTGCTTCATCGCCCTGACTCCTTTGATCTCAGGACCGGATAAGTCCATACGAGCTGACTCGTCGCGCGACAGGTAGGGTCCTTCGTCCGTGGGAGCGACAGGCAAGACCCGCGGATCAAGATCTTTTAGGCTGCGCCGGGCTGGGCCGCCTCGCCGGGTCGCTCGACGAGCTTGCCGTTGATGAAGGTCGCTCCGGCGCGGACCAGGGCGACGAGGCGGGGCGCGTTGACTGCGCGCCAGCGGTCTTGGGCTGACTCGATAAGCGTGAATGCCATCGCCAGCCCCGCCGCCCTGGAGCCCGGGCCCCTGGTGATCTTGGTTCTATGCCTTACAGCCGCGAATGTCGACTCGATTAACCGGCCATCGTGATCTTGTCAAGGCGATCCGGGGATGACGGGCGCGTTTTCGAGGCGGCTGCAGTGGTGTTCCAGGGCGCTGATGACCCGGCCGTGCCGCTTGACCTCGCCGTCCCAGCCCCGCTGCCCGGCATCGGCGCGTAGCTGGCGGAGGTCGGACAGCTGGTCCCGCAGGACGGGCAGGTGCTCTTGGCCGGGGACGAAGTTGTCGCAGGTCTCGCAGATGTTGGCGTAGGGGCAGGCGCCCGCGGCGAGGTGCCGGGAGCAATAGCCGTGGGCCACGCGGGTCTTGAGAAACTCCGAGGCGATCCAGTCCACCCTGGCGGGCACGAGCGGCTGCCCGGCGGGCGCGATCGGCAGCATCTTGCGCACTTTGCCGATGGCCTGGTCGTAGGCAGAGCGCAGGGCCGGCGAGGCGAGGGTGGCATAGCGCAGTGTCAT
>JASHUI010000848.1:0-14529 GCA_030040095.1 Streptosporangiaceae bacterium
GCGCCGGCGCGGCGGCGGCTGGCGTTCGGCCAGCAGGCCGAGCCAGTCGTGCACCGTCTGGGCCGCGAACTCGCCCCAGGGGCCGCCGGGATCGACCAGCGACCTGGCGTAGGCCTCCACCCACAGTCCCAGCAGGTGACGATGACCGGCCCCCGACAGCCACCGCCACACCTCCAGCGCCGAGTCGGTCAGGCCGGCCGGGCGGCCGGCCTGCCTGAAGGCCTCCATCGCCGCCAGCTCGTCCGACCGGGCCCGTGCCAGCAGCGCCCGGATGAGGTTGTCCTTCGACCCGTAGAGGAACAGCAGCACCCGCGGACTGGACCCTATCGCCCGGGCCAGGGGGCGCAGCGACATGTCGGCCAGGCCATGGGCGAGAACGTAGCGATAGGCGAGTTCGAGGAGCTCGTCCTGGCGGGGAGACGGCACGCGTTCCGCGGCCGTCACGCGGCCAGGTCCAGCTCGTACACCTGGCCGGTCAGGTCCACGCCGAAGCTGTGGTGCCGCTCCTCGCTGACCAGGCTGAACCCCGCCTCCAGGTAGATGCGCCGGGCCGCCGCGAGCGGGTGGTTGGTCCACAACGTCATCCGGCGGTACCCGGCCCGCCGCGCGAACGCCAGGCACTCCCCGACCAGGCGCCGGCCGAGGTCACGTCCCCGGCCCGCCGGATCCACCAGCAGGATCCGCAGCTGCGCCGTGTCGGCGTCTCTGGCCACCAGGAACACGCAGCCGACCCGCCGGCCGCCGAGCTCGGCTATCCACGCCGCCTCACGCCCGGGGTCATGCGCGGCGGCGTAGTCGGCCACGATGCGCGCGACCAGCGCCTCGAACTCGCCGTTCCAGCCGAACTCGCGGGCGTAGACCTCCCCGTGCGCCATGACCACCCAGCCCAGGTCGCCCGGGCGTCCCAGTGGCCGGATCGCCGGCTCGTTGTCCATGACCCGCCCACCTCCAGGCTACTGACACGGATGTTTCAGTGGCATGAGCATAGTTGGCGGCGGCGGCACTGCACCAGTCGTTTCAGTGGCGGCCCAGGCCCGGGACAGAGCATGATGGCGCCAGAGGCGTTCATCGAGGTCGCGGGCGGCCGCCCGGGGGAAGGAACAGGCGAATGCCCGACTTGCTGACCAGCTACGCCGAGAGCCAGCCGGACAAGCCGGCGGTCATCGACGACCGGGGCGGCGCAGAGCCGGTTCGGTGGACCTACCGCGAGCTGGAGGAGCATTCGAACCGGCTGGCCAACGCGCTGGCCTCGCTCGGGGTCGGCCCGGGCGACAAGGTGCTCTGGTGCGGTCCCAACTCCGCGCAGGTGGTGGCGGTCATCAGCGCGATCAGGAAGCTGGGCGCCGTCGCCGTCCCGGTGAACTACCGGCTGACCGCCGACGAGGCGCGTTACGTCATCGGCCACTGCGACGCCTCGGTCGGGTACGTCGACGCCGAGCACGCTGCGATGTTCGCGCAGCTGCACGGCCAGCTGGACCGGCTGCGGCGGGTCATCGTGTACGGCGGCGCACCGCCGGCCGGGGCTCCCGCCGGCTGGATGCTCGGCGAGGACTTCGTGGCCGCCGCGCCGGCGGACCCGCCCGCGGCCGAGCCCGAGGAGGGAGCCGCGGTGACCATGATCTTCACGTCCGGGACCACCGGGCGGCCGAAGGGCGCGGTGCGGCGCAGCCGCGCCGCCGACGGCACCGCCATCGGGCTGATCATGCTGATCGGCTACACCCCGGACGACGTCTACCTCACCTCGGGCCCGCTGTACCACAGCGGCCCGTGGGGGTTCATGGGCGGCGCCCTGGCGCTGGGGCAGACGGTCGTCGTGCAGCGCAAGTTCGATCCCGAGGACTGGCTCCGGCTGGTGCAGGCCTACCGGGTCTCCTCCACCTTCGCCGCCCCGGCGCCGATCCGGATGGTGTGCAACCTTCCGGCCGAGGTGAAGGCGCGTTACGACCGGTCGTCGATGAGGCGGATGATCGCCAATGCCGCGCCGTGGAGCATGGCGCTGAAGCGGCAGTACCTGGCCGACTTCCCGCCCGACTCGCTGTGGGAGGTGTACGGGTCGACCGAGCTGGGCGTGAACTGCGTGCTGGAGCCGGCTGACCAGTTGCGCAAGCCCGGCTCGTGCGGCAAGCCGGCGCCCGGGGTGGAGATCCGGCTGCTCGACGAGGCGGGCGGCGAGGTGACCGGCACCGGGCCCGATCATCCGGGCGAGCTCTACGCGCGGTCGACCGGCGTGTTCGAGGAGTACTACAAGCAGCCGGACAGCTACGACTCGGCCCGGCGCGGCGACTTCCATACCGTGGGGGACATCGCCTACCGCGATGACGAGGGATACCTCTACATCTGCGATCGCAAGAGCGACATGATCATCACGGGGGGAATGAACGTCTACCCGGCCGAGATCGAGGCGGCACTCGAGCAGCATCCCGCGGTCTACGAGACCGCGGTGTTCGGGATCCCGTCGCAGGACTGGGGCGAGACGGTCCACGCCACGGTCGTGCGCCGTCCCGGCGCGTCGCTGACCGCCGAGGACGTGGTCGCGTTCAGCCGGCAGCATCTGGCCGGCTACAAGATCCCGAGGTCGGTGTCGTTCGCCGACGAGCTGCCGAGAACGGGCTCGGGCAAGGTGCTGAAGCGGACGCTGCGCGCGCCGTACTGGGCCGGGCAAGACGCCGCCTCCCGGTCTATATGATCTTCAGGTGCCAGTGAACGGGACGGCCGGGCCGAGGCTGCTGGCCGCGAGCGACCTGCACGTGGGCTACCCGGAGAACCGGGAGCTTGTTCAGGCCCTCCGCCCCGGGTCGGACTCGGACTGGCTGCTCGTCGCGGGCGACGTCGGCGAGTTCCTGGCCGACATCGAGTGGGCGCTCGCCACCCTCAGCGAGCGGTTCGCCACCGTGGTCTGGGTTCCCGGCAACCACGAACTGTGGACCCACCCGAGTGAGCCGGCCCGGCTGCGCGGCCAGCAGCGGTACCAGCACCTGGTGGAGATGTGCCGCGCCCTGGGCGTGGTGACCCCCGAGGACCCGTACCCGGTCTGGGAGGGTGCGGGCGGCCCGGCCCGTGTCGTCCCGTTGTTCCTGCTCTACGACTACTCGTTCCTGCCGGATGGCGTGACGACCAAGGCCGGCGCGCTGGCCGCGGCCGACGAGGCCGGCGTGCTGTGCACGGACGAGAGGTTCCTGTACCCGGATCCCTATCCGGGCCGGGACGACTGGTGCCGGGCGAGGATAGCGGCGACGCTGCCGCGCCTGGAGGAACTGGACCGGGACATGCCCACGATCCTGGTCAACCATTACCCGCTGGTTCGTGAGCCCACGCGGGTCCTGTGGTACCCGGAGTTCGCGCCGTGGTGCGGTACCACCGCCACGGCGGGGTGGCACGTCAGGTTCAACGCCGCCGCCGTGGTCTACGGCCACCTGCACATACCGCGGACCACCTGGTACGACGACGTCCGGTTCGAGGAGGTCTCGCTCGGCTACCCGCGGGAGTGGCAACGCCGGGCCCGGCCGCCGGCCCTGCCGCGCCAGATACTCCCGGCGGAACCGGTCCCGCCATGATCGAGCGGATCCTGCCGCCAGAGGTCGCGTCGGCCGAGGCGTTCGACGATGCCGCGGAGGCCGTGCTGTTCCCCGAGGAGCGGGAGGTCATATCCCGGGCGGTGGCCAAGAGGCGCGGCGAGTTCGCGACCGGCCGGGCCTGCGCCCGCGCCGCGCTGGCTAAGCTCGGCCTGCCGCCAGCGGCGATCCTGCCGGGGGAGCGCGGGGCCCCGCGGTGGCCCGCCGGGGTGGCGGGCAGCATCACGCACTGCGCCGGGTACCGGGCGGCGGCCGTGGCGCGGGTCGGCGACGTCGTGTCGCTCGGGGTGGACGCGGAACCGAATGACGAGCTGCCCGCCGGGGTGCTCGACTTTATCTCGCTGGAGCAGGAGCGGGCCTGGCTGCCCGGCCTGATCGCGGCCCGCCCCGGCGTGTCCTGGGACCGGCTGCTGTTCTGCGCCAAGGAGTCGGTGTACAAGGCGTGGTTCCCGCTCACCGGCCGCTGGCTCGGCTTCGAGCAGGCCGAGATCACCGTGGATCCCGAGGCGGGCACGTTCGCCGCCGGCCTGCTGGAGCCGGGCCCGGTGCTCGACGGCCGCCGGCTGACCAGTTTCACCGGCCGCTGGCTGGCGGCCGGCGGGCTGCTGCTGACCGCGATCGCGGTGCCCGCCTGACCTGCGCCGTCCTGCGTGGTCAGCGCAGCGTAACGCGGTCGGTGTCGATGCGGCCCCTTCCGAAGGCGTCGATGCGCTTCCAGCGCCCGGGTAGCTCGAGGATTTCGAGGTTGCCGATCCTCTTGGGCAGCGCGGGGTCGATGATGAGATGGTCGCCCTGCGGCTCGAGACCGAGGCCCACTCGCAGCAGGAGCAAGGGCGCTCCGGTGGACCAGGCCTGCGGGCTGCAGGCCGTCGGGTACTGGACCGGATATCTGGTCGTCTTCCTCGGGTAGCCGCCGAACGCCTCCGGCAGCCTGCCCTCGAACACCTCGGCCGCCTCCATGATGCCGGCGACCAGGCAAGCAGCCTCTTCCTTGAACCCGTACCGGCGCAGCCCCCAGGCGATGAAGGAATTGTCGAATGGCCACACCGTGCCCACGTGGTAGCCGATCGGGTTGTAGCGGGCCTCTCCCTCGGCCATTGTCCGCACTCCCCAGCCGGAGAACAGCCGCGGCCCGAGAAGGTGCCGGGCAACGGCCCTGGCCTTGGACTTGTCGACGATGCCGCTCCACAGCAGGTGCCCGATGTTCGACGTGAGCGAGTCCACCTGGCGCCCGTCACCGTCGAGCGCCACGGCGAAGTACTCGCCGTCGTCCACCCAGAACTCCCGGTTGAACCGGCGCTTGAGGTCGGCGGCCTCCTTCTCGAGCCGATCGGCGAAGGCCGGGTCGTGCCAGACCAGCCGGGCCAGGCGGGCGCCGCGCATCTTGGCGTCGTAGGCGTAGCCCTGCAGCTCACAGGTTGCTCTCGGGAATCCGGGCAGGTCCCCGTTCCGGTAGGAGATCGAATCCCACGAGTCTTTCCAGCACTGGTTTTCCAGCCCGGTCTTGGAGTTGCGGCGCTGGTAGGACACATAGCCGTTGTCCTGAAGATCGGCGTACTCGTCGATCCAGTTGAGCGCGGCCCTCGCCGCGTGCTCGAGGTCCCGGACGAGCCTGACGTCGCCCGTCCACCGTTCGTACTCGTCGAGCAGCACGACGTACAGCGGGGTGGCGTCGGCGTTCCCGTAATAGGGGGAGTGCGGGCGTTGCTCGAACGCCGTCAGCTCGCCGTAGCGCATCTCGTGCAGGATGCGGCCCGGATCCTCGTCCCGGAAGTCGTCGATCCTGGTGCCCTGGCGCTCGGCCAGGGCCAGCAGGGTGGTCGCCGCCAGTTCGGGAGCGAACGGGAGCGACTGGAGGCTGGTGAAGATGCTGTCGCGGCCGAAGATCGTCATGAACCACGGGAGCCCGGCCGCGGGCAGCGATCGGTTGGGCATGGTCAGCGTGGAGAAGCGAAGTGCCGCCAGGTCGGTCAGGCAACGCCGGTAGATCTGCTCGAGCGGCTCCCAGTCGCAGGTCAGGCCGGGCGCCGCCTGCAGCCATTTCTCCAGCCCTCGCTCCATGTTCCTGCGCACCCGGCGCTGGCCCTTGATCATGGTGGGGCCGTCCGGGGTGCCCTCGGCCGACCCGCTCGACGCCACGACGTCGAGCGTCGTCCGCCACTCGCCGTGCGGCGCCACGGTGATGCTGAACGAGAGCCCCTTGTCATCGATGTCCGACGGCGAGGATGAGGAGATCCAGGTCTGCCTGACGTAGGTCTCGCGCTGGTACTCGAGCACGAGGTGCCCCTGCACCACGCTGGCTCGGTACTGGCCCTTCTTCTTCAGGGCGTCCTTGACCTCGAACAAGTCGGCGAAGTCGGTGGCGGCATCGATGCGGATCTCGAGTTCGACCGGCTCGCTCTGGTGATTGAGAACGCGCAGATCCTCGCGGAACCCGCCGGCCACCTCGCGCTGCCTGATGACCGTGAGCCTGGAATCGACGTAGACGCTTCCGCTGCCGGGGACGAGGAAAAAGCGTGCCTGGAAATACTGCAGGTCGTCGGTGGAAAGGGCGTTCAGCCGCTGACCGTTGACCGTCAGCACCCAGCGGGACAGGAAGCGCGTGTCGAACGAGAAGAGCCCGGTCGGGTCGGACAGGGATGACTCGATGTCTCCCCGGTCGTCGCTGACCACGAAGGTATTCCCTTCGAGGATCTGAACCAGCCCTGCGCTCATTTCATCCCCCGCCCCGCCATCACGGCCTGAGAAGATATCGGCGCCACCCGGCCGGTGGAGCCGGGCGGGCCGGGCAGGCAGCGCTGGAACATCATGAGCGCGCCCACGCTGCCCTCGCACGCGAACAGGCCGCGCAGGTACGCGGCCTGGGCGTTGAGGCGCCCGGTCACCAGTGCCTCGAGGTGCCGGCGATCTATCCGCACGATGGCGTCGGCCGGGCCGCTGCTGTGCGTCACGGCCACGTCGCCTCTCGCGATCGATATATGCCACCGCTCGACCTTCTTGTCCTTGTCGTCAAGAACGTCGAAACGGATCGACGCGGAATCGCCCTCGAAGGTCGCAATATGCCCGGGCTCGTCAAGCGCGGCAAAAAACCGGGTCACCGGATCGGCTTGCGCTGCTGCCAGCCCGGCGCGTCCTTGTGACATCGCATCCCTCCCTCGCCGCCCGCCTGATTTCCATTCCGCGTGATCGTAGGAAGCCGCCCGCGGGCTCGCATCGCCCGCAACGGGTGATCCGGAACGCCACGGGCCCGGCGCGGGGTCGGGCGACCGCCGGGGGGCGCCGCGCCCGTGCTAGAACGGGCGGGTGGATCGCAGCGACACCGATGGCGCGAACCGGGCCGCCCGCGAGCAGGCCAGCCTGCGCCTCGGGCGCCGCAGCTTCGGGCCGCGGCGGCTGCTGGTCATGGCGATCGTGAACCGTACCCCGGACTCCTTCTACCGGCCCGGGGCGACCTGGGACGAGTCCGCGGCGCTGGACCGGGTGCACCAGGTCGTCGCCGAGGGCGCCGACATCGTGGACGTCGGCGGGGTTCCGGCCGCGCCCGGTTCGGACGTGGACCCGGCCGAGGAGATCCGGCGCACCGCCGGCTTCATCGCGGCGGTGCGCGGCGCCTACCCCGACGTGGTGATCAGCGCGGACACCTACCGGCACGAGGTCGGCCGGGAGGCGTGCGCCGCGGGCGCCGACCTGATCAACGACAGCTGGGGCGGCTGGGACCCCCGGCTGGCCGAGGTGGCCGCCGAGTTCGGTGCCGGCCTGGTCTGCGCGCACGTCGGCCCGCAGCGGCCGAGGACCCGGCCGCTGCGGGTCGGCTACGCCGACGTCATGGCGGACGTGCTGGACCAGACGCTGACCCTGGCCGAGCGGGCGGTCAAGGCGGGCGTGGACCCGGGCCGGATCGTCATCGACGCCGCGCACGACTTCGGCAAGAACACCTGGCACTCGCTGGAAATCACCAGGCGGCTGCCGGAGATGGTGGCGACCGGCTGGCCGGTCCTGGTGTCGGTGTCCAACAAGGACTTCATCGGCGAGGCCCTCGACCTCCCGGTCGGGGAACGGGTGCCCGGCACCCTGGCCACGACGTCGGTCTGCGCCTGGCTCGGGGCGCGGATCTTCCGGGCCCACCAGGTCGCCTGGACCCGTCAGGCGCTGGACATGGTCTCGGCCATCCGCGGCGACATCCCGCCGGCCAGGGCGGTCCGGGGCCTGGCCTAGCCAGCGGTCACGGCTGCGGCCAGGGACCCGGGCTCACTTCACGGTCACCGGGCCGGTGCCGGCGAACGACGAATACGCCGTCGACGTGATCGGCTTGGCGCTGCTGGAGGTGTTGCACTTGCCGTCCGACAGCCTCGGCGCGGTGGCCCGGAACACCGCCAGGATGCCGAAGTTGCCGGTGGCGCCGGACCAGGACCCGGTGGACTTCGACCCGACGATGGTCACCGGCACGGTGATCTTGTCGGTGAACACGCAGGTGGTGGCGTTCTCGCTGGCAACGCCGGTGCCGACATCGCGGTCCAGCACGACCACGAGCTTCCCGGCCTTGGTGTCCAGGGTGTGCTGATCGCCCTTCTCGTTCCCGCCGCTGCCCAGGGCGATGGTGCCGGTGGTGGACACCGGCCCGCTGAACGTGAGGTGATAGGTCGTGACGCTGGCCAGGGCCGCCGCGCCGGCCAGCGTGCCCGAAAAGCGCTCGGTGCCGGATTTTGTGGCGCTGCCGCCCGAGAAGGCCGCCACCGGCAGGGCCACGCCCGCCAGAGCCAGCGCGGTAACGATCTTTCTCATGTCCCCCCCGTTTGTCCGTCCTTGGCTTGTCCCGCCAGGGCTCATGGACGTGATGCCCGGAAGATCGATCGCGCCAACCTGTGAGGTCGCTAGCCTGCCCTGAGAGCGGTTTCTCGCCGCCGGAACCGGACAGGGAGTCAGGCATGCCAGAGGTCACGTTCGACGCGCGGGCGGTGCTGGTATTCGGCGCGGCCGGGGCGCTCGGCGCCGGGGTGGCCGGAGCCCTGGCCGAGGCCGGGGCATCGGTCATCGGGGTGGACCGGGCGGAGCCGGAGGGGGACCGCAGGCTGGACGGCGTCGGGTACCGGACCGCTGACGCGGGCGACGACGGCTCGCTCCGCGAGCTGTTCGACTCGGTGCCGCCGCCCTGGGCGGTGCTGAACACCGTGGGCGGGTTCGCCGGACACCGGCCGCTCGCCGAGCTCGACCTGGCCGAGCTGGCCGGCCAGATCTCGCTGAACCTGGTGACCGCCGCCCTGATCACCAAGCACGCGCTCAGGGTCATGCAGCCCGCCGGCGAGGGCCGCATCGTGCACACGGCCAGCCGGGCCGGCGTGGTCACGGCGGGCTCCGGGTTCGCCTACTCGGTGAGCAAGGTGGGCGTGCTGCACCTGGTGTCGATGGCGGCCGACGAGGTGCGCAGCAGCGGGATCACCGTGAACTGCGTGGTGCCCAGCATCATCGACACGCCCGCCAACCGGGCCGCCATGCCGAACGCCAGCCACGTCACCTGGCCGAAGATCCCCGACATCGCCCGGACCTACGTGTTCCTGGCCAGCCCCGGTTCCGGCCTGGTGAACGGGGCCGCGATCCCGGTCTGAGCCCCGCCCGCCCGGCGCGGGGCGCGCTCGCGACCGGCCGCGCTCGGCAGCCCCGAAGCCCTGGGCGAACGGCCCCTTGTGTAGTTTGGGTTCCTCGCGAGGGTGGTTAACCTCGCCGGCGATCTGAGGGGGCAGGTGGCCATGCGCGTCGACGTCGTTTCGCAGCCGGTCAAACGGGGCCCGGGGATCGCGCCGGTGACGCTCTCGGTCAACGGCCTGGCGCATGAGCTGCGGATTGAGCCGCGGGTGAGCCTGCTCGATGCGCTGCGGGAACATCTGGGGCTTACCGGCGCCAAAAAGGGCTGTGACCAGGGGACCTGCGGCGCGTGCACGGTCTGGGTGGACGGCCGCCGGGTGCTGGCCTGCCTCACGCTGGCGATGACCTGCGAACGGCGCGAGGTCACCACGGTCGAAGGGCTGGCCACGAAGGGGGAGGAGCTGCATCCGATGCAGGCCGCCTTCGTCGCCCATGACGCCTTCCAGTGCGGCTACTGCACCCCGGGCCAGATCATGTCGGCCATCGCGCTGCTCGAGGAGGGCCATGCGGCCGATGACGCGCAGATCGCCGAATGGATGAGCGGCAACATCTGCCGCTGCGCGGCCTACCCGAACATCCGGGCCGCGATCCGCGAGGTGCGTGACTCGGCCGGCGGCGGGCGGGCATGCGGCCCCTGAGCTATGCCCGCGCCGCGGGCGTTGACGAGGCCATAGCCATGGTCCGGGCCGACGCCGGCGCCGCGTTCCTGGCCGGCGGCACCACCGAGGTCGACCTGCTGCGCCAGAACGTGGCGGGCCCCGGACTGCTGGTCGACATCAACGACCTGCCGCTGGACCGGGTCGAGCAGCTGCCTGACGGCGGGCTCCGGATCGGGGCCCTGGCCCGGATGAGCGACGTCGCCGCCGCGCCCAGCGTGGCGCGGGGGTTCCCGCTGATCTCCCAGGCGCTGCTCCTCGGCGCCTCGGCGCAGCTGCGGAACATGGCCTCCATGGGCGGGAACCTGTGCCAGCGGGTGCGGTGCGGCTACTTCCGCGACGCCACCTCGCCGTGCAACAAGCGCGACCCGGGCAGCGGCTGCGCGGCCCTGGCCGGGGTCAACCGCGGGCACGCGATCCTCGGCACCAGCGACTGGTGCATCGCCACCCACCCCTCCGACGTGGCCGTCGCCCTGGTCGCGCTGGACGCGGTCGTGCTCACCCGCGGGCCCGGCGGCGAGCGGGCCGTACCGGTCGACGACTTCTTCCTGCTGCCCGGGGACACCCCCGAGCTGGAGCACCCGCTGGAGCACGGCGAGCTGATCGTCGCGATCGAGGTGCCAGCCACCCCGATCGCCCGCCGCTCGGTCTACCTGAAGCTCCGGGACCGCGAGTCGTACGAGTTCGCGCTGGTATCGGTCGCCGCCGCGGTGCGCGTCGAGGACGGCACGATCGCCGGGCTGCGGCTGGCGCTCGGCGGGGTCGCGACCAAGCCGTGGCGGGCGCGCCGGGCCGAGCGTTTCCTGATCGGCCGGCCGGCCCGGGCGGCCAGCTTCGCCGAGGCGGCCGGCCACGAGCTGGCCGAGGCCAGGACCCGGCCGATGAACGCGTTCAAGGCCGAGCTGGGCCGGCGGGCGATCGTCCGCGCGCTGACCGCGCTCACCGACGGGCAGACGCGATGACCGGCGCCATCGGGCAGGAGGTCAGCCGGGTCGACGGCCCGGCCAAGGTCAGCGGCGGGGCGAAGTACCCGGGCGAGATCGCCCTGGCCGACCTGGCTTACGCGCAGATCGTCGGGGCCGCGATCGCCAGCGGCCGGGTCATCGCCATCGACACCACCGAGGCGGAGCGGGCCGAGGGCGTCGCCGGGATCCTGACCCACCGCAACACGCCGAAGGTCAACCACGTGCCGCTCCTCCCGTCGCTGCTGGGCGGCCCGGCGCCGGGCGAGACGTTCTTCCCGATGCAGGACGAGACCGTGCACTACGCCGGCCAGCCGGTGGCGGTCGTGATCGCCGACACCCTGGAGCGGGCCCAGCACGCGGCCACGCTGGTGCAGGTCAGCTACGCGGAGACCGCGCCGGTCACCACGATCGAACAGGGCCGCGACCGCGCGTACGTGCCCGAGAAGCTCTTCGGCGGCCTCATGCCGGGGCAGGTACGGCGCGGCAACGCCGGCGAGGGGCTCGCGGCCGCCGAGGTCCGGGTGGAGGCGGCGTTCCGGTTCGCCGCCAACCATCACAACGCGCTGGAGATGCTGACCACCACCGCGGACTGGGACGGGGACCGGCTGACGCTGTACGACTCGTGCCAGGGGATCAAGGCCGTCCAGCTCACCGTGGCCGCCCTGCTCGGGCTCTCGCCGTCCAAGATCCGGGTGCTGACGCGCTTCATCGGCGGGGCCTTCGGCTCCAAGGCGATGGTCTGGCCGCACGTGACGCTGGCCGCGATGGCCGCCCAGTACGTCCGGCGGCCGGTGCGCCTTTCGGTCACGCGCGGCCAGATGTTCAGCTCCTGCGGCCACCGCGAGGAGCAGGAACAGCGGATCGAGCTCGGGGCGCGCCGGGACGGCAGGCTGACCGCGATCCGGCATCACAAGATCTCGGTGACGTCGCCGTTCGACGACTGGGCCGAGCCCGCCTTCGGCGTGGCCTCGCAGCTGTACGCGTGCCCGAACCATGAGGGCGTGCAGCGCCTGGTCCGCGGCAACACGATGACGCCGACGTTCACCCGCGGGCCCGGCGAGGCGCTCGGCGTGTTCACCCTGGAGTGCGCGATGGACGAGCTGGCCGGCGAGCTCGGCATCGACCCCATCGAGCTGCGGCTGCGCAACATCGCCGACGTCGATCCGGGCACCGGCCACCCGTGGTCCAGCCACGGGCTGCGGGAATGCATCGAGCGCGGGGCCCGGCGCTTCGGCTGGGAGGGACGTGACCCGCGGCCGCGTTCGCAGCGCGACGGCGACTGGCTGATCGGGACCGGGATGGCGCTGGCGGGCTACCCGGTGGCGTTCTTCATGCATACCCAGCGGGCCCGGGCGCGCGTGTACGCGGACGGCACCGCGGTCATGCAGACCGCCACCCAGGAATTCGGCACCGGGATGGCCACGGTGATGACCCAGGTGGCGGCCGACGGGCTGGGCGTCGACCTGGGCCAGGTGCGGTTCGAGTTCGGCGACACCGACCTGCCGACCTCCGGCTCGCCGGTGGGCTCGAACGGGGCGATGATGGTCGGCGCCGCGGTGCACAACGCGGCGGTCGCGCTGCGCGGCCAGCTGATCGCGCTGGCGGTCGGCGACGCCGGCTCCCCGCTGCACGACGCCGACCCGGCCCGCGTGGCGGTGAACGGCGGCCTGATGACGCTGGCCGGCGACGTCGGCACCGGAGAGACCTACGGCAGCCTGATGCGGCGGCACTTCATGAACGACGCCGAGGCCATCGGCAGCTGGGACCCTCCGCCACCGGACACCCCGTACGGGCTGCTGACGTTCGGCGCTCAGTTCGCCCGGGTGGCGGTCGACGCCGACCTGGGGCTGGTCCGGGTCCGGAACCTGACCGGCGCCTTCGCCCCCGGCCGGGTCCTCAACCCGAGGACCGCCCGCAGCCAGCTGATGGGCGGCATGCTCTGGGGCATGAGCCAGGCGCTGCTCGAGGCCAGCCGGATGGACGCCAACCTGGGCCGGTGGGCCAACACCAGCCTGGGCGACTACCTGGTCCCGGTCAACGCGGACGCGCCGGACGTGGACGTCGAGCTGATCGAGGTCCACGACGCCGTGAGCCCGCTGGGCGTCAAGGGCGTCGGCGAGATCGGGCAGGTCGGCTCGGGCGCGGCCGTCGCGAACGCGGTCTATCACGCCACCGGCTACCGGCCAAGGGAGCTGCCGGTCAGCGTCGAGCACCTCCTGGCCTGGCGGCCTTGCTGACGTTTTCGTCAGCACGAGTGATAGCCTGTGTTCTCCCTGGGAGAACACGGCGAGAGGACGCGCGAGGTGCCTGGCGACCCGAAGCTCGCCGTCGTCGAGGCCGTCCGCGCGGCGATCGTGCGCGGCGAGTACGCGCCGAACCAGCGGCTGATCGAGACCGACCTGTGCGAGCGCTTCGCCACCACGCGGTTCATCGCACGGGCCGCGCTGCAGGAACTGTCCGCCCGCGGGCTCGTTGAGTTCCTGCCCAACCGCGGCGCCCGGGTCCGCAACATCTCGCTGGACGAGGCCATCGAGATCACCGAGATCCGCAGGCTGCTCGAGGGCCACGCGGCGTACCGGGCCGCCGAGCGCGTCACCGACGCCCAGGCCGCGCAGCTGCGCGCGGTCATCGCGGACATGCAGGCCGCCGTGGACCGGTCCGACCTGCTGCGCTACATCGACCTGAACACCCAGCTGCACGGCACCATCCGGGACATCTCCGGGCACCAGGTCTCGGCCCGGATGCTGATGCAGCTGCACGACCAGATGGTGCGCCATCACTTCATCCTCGCGCTCGGCGGGAACCGGCCCGCCGTCTCGCTGCCGCAGCACGAGGCGATCGTGATGGCCATCACCGCCCGCGACCCGCGGAGCGCGCAGCGGGCCATGCACGAGCACCTGCAGAGCGTGATCGAGGCCCTGCAGCAGCTGGCGATGGCGGGCGTCCCCGTCTAGACCGGACAGGACCCGAGCGTGGCCATCGGACGAAGACGCCGCCTCAGCGGGCTGCTGACGGCGGCCGTCGTCATGAGCGCGGCCGTTGCCGCGTGCGGGGGCGGCCCGGCGAACACCGTGCCCCGGTATGAGGTGCTCGCCCGCTCCATTGCGGGCCTGGGCGAGATCATCACCGACGGCAACGGCTTCACGCTGTACATGTACGCCCCCGATCACCGCGGGCCCTCGCAGTGCAGCGCGCTCTGCGCGCGGCAGTGGCCGCCGCTGGTCCTGCCGCGCGGGGTCACCCGCCCGGAGGCCGGCCAGGGGGTCCGGGCGTCCCTGCTCGGGACGGTACGGCGCGCCGACGGTCAGCTGCAGGAGACCTACGGCGGGTGGCCGCTCTACCTGTGGATCGGCGACACCGGCCCGGGCCAGGCCACCGGCCAGGGCGACGACATGGGCCTGTGGTACGTGCTGTCGGTGACCGGCGCCGTGGACCGGGGCACGCCGCGCGGATAGCGCCCGGCGAGCGTCGGCCGGGTCACGGGGTGCCGGGCGGGGTCACCGTGAAGTCGACCGTGACTCGCCCGGCGCGGCGGAACGTGAGGGTCACCGGCACCGTCGCGCCCACCTGGAGCGCGCCGGGAGCGATCAGCACGATGTCGGCCCCGAGCGGGCTCAGGCTGGTCGTGCTCCGCGCCGGGATGGCCAGCGCGGGCAGCGTGCTCCCGGGGCCGAGCGGCCCGGTGCCGCGCCGGGC
>JASHUI010000849.1:0-2952 GCA_030040095.1 Streptosporangiaceae bacterium
CTACCCGGTCGCGGTGAAGCTGTCCCGCGCGCTGCACCGGGGACCGCGCGGGGTCAGGCTCGGCCTCGGCAACGCCGCGGACGTCGCGGCCGCCTATGGCGAGCTGGCGCCGGAAGGCTCGGTCCTCGTCCAGCGGCAGGCCGCGCCCGGGCTGGAGTTCTACGTCGGGGTCCGCGCGGATCCGGTGTTCGGCCGCCTGCTCCTGGTCGGAGCGGGCGGCCCCGGGGTCGAGGAGCTGGCCGACGTCGCGATCGCCCGCGAGCCGCTGGAAAGCGGCCGGATCCGCGAGCTGGTCGCCTCGACCCGGGCCGGATCCTGGCTCGCCAGCCCCGCCTCGCGGGCGCTCTTCGACATCGGGTCGCTCGCGCAGGTCGCCGAGAAGGCGCTGCGCGCCTTCTCGGCGACGGACCTGGAGAGCCTCGACCTCAACCCGGTCGTCATCACTCGGGCCGGCGCCGCCATCGTCGACGCCAAGGCCAGCGGTCGCTGGCCGCGCCCCGCCACGGCTCCACGGGAGGTTCCGGCATGACTGACGTTCCGCCGCCGCATCCGGCGCGGGTTGCCCTGGTGACGGGGAGCGCGCGGGGGATGGGGCGAGAACATGCGCTCGCGCTCAGCCGGGCCGGGTGGGCCGTCGCCCTCATCGACCTGCTGGAAGACGAGCTGCGGCGCGTCGAGGCCGAGATCCGCGACCTCGGCGGGCAGGCCAGGAGCTATCCGGGCGACATCACCGCCGACGGCTTCGCCGGCGAGGTCGCCGACGACGTGTCCCGCTGGGGCACGATCGCCGGGCTGGTCAACAACGCCGGCATCGGCAGCCCGCCGGTCCCGCTGGAGGAGCTGTCGGTCGACGGGTTCCGCTCGATGTTCGAGGTTCACGTCCTGGGCAGCGTGCGCTGCATCGTGGCCGTGCTGCCGCACATGCGCCGGGCCGGGTTCGGCCGGATCGTCAACATCGCCTCGTACTGCGCCCTGACCGGCTCGGTCGGCTACGCCCACTACTGCGCGGCCAAGGCGGCGCTGATCGGGCTGACCAGAAGCCTGGCCCGCGAGGTGGCCGGATGCGGGATCACCGTGAACGCCATAGCCCCGGGGCTGATCGAGACGCCGATGACGGCGTCCGACCCGCCGCAGGTCCGGGCCGGCGCGATCCGGGGCATACCGGTCGGGCGCTACGGCCAGCCGGGCGAGGTGGCCGCCATGGCCCGTCACCTGCTGTCCGCGGAGGCCGGCTTCGTGACCGGGCAGGTGCTGCAGGTCGACGGCGGGATGGTCATGGCATGACGACGCCGGAGGACTCCAGCATCCAGATGGTGTCGGCGCTGCTCCAGCCGCGCTCGGTCGCCGTGCTCGGCGCGTCGGACCGGGCCGGAGTGGGCCAGCGGGTGGTCGCGAACCTGCGTGCGCTGCGCTTCCCTGGCGAGCTGTTCCTGATCAACCCGAACCGGGACCGGGTCGCGGACCTGCCCGCCTATCCGTCCCTGGCCGGGCTGCCCGCGGTGCCCGACCTGGTGGTGGCCGCCGTCAACCGCGAGGCCACGGTGCGGGAGATGGCCGAGGCGTCACGGCTGGGCTGCCGCGCCGCCGTCGTCCTGGCGGCCGGCTTTGCCGAGGCAGGGGAGCGGGGCCGGGAACTCGACGCCGAGCTCAGGGCGGCGACCCGCGGGATCGCGCTGCTGGGGCCGAACTGTCTCGGGTTCGTCAACCTGGTCGACGGCGTGGCCGCCTACAGCGGGCCGCTCATGGAGCCGCCGGAGCCAGGGACGGTGGCGCTGGTGTCCCAGAGCGGCGCGCTGGCCTGCGTCTTCACCGGGGCCGCGGCCGAGCGCGGCATCCGGTTCAGCCATGTGATCACCATGGGCAACCAGGTCGGCCTGAACCTGGCGGACTACCTGCGGTACCTGGGCCGGCGCCCGGACGTCAGGGTGATCGCCTGCTACGTGGAGGGCTTCACCGACGGGCGGGCCCTGGCCGCGGCGATGCGCGAGGCGGTCGGGGCCGGCAAGGCCGTCATCGTGCTGAAGTCGGGCCGGTCCCGGGCCGGCGGCGCGGCGGCCCGCACGCATACCGGCGCGCTGGCCGGGTCCGCCGCGATCCAGCTCAGCGTCTGGCGTCAGCTCGGCGTCCTGGTCGCGACCGACCCGGAGGAGTTCCTGGCCCTGATCGAGCTGTGCTCGCGCACCGGGCCTCTCACCGGCTCGCGGGTCGGGATATTCACGATCTCGGGCGGCGAGCGCCTGCTGATCGCCGACGCGGCGGAGGAACTGGGGGTGCCGCTCGCCCGGTTCAGCGACGCCACGGCCGAGGGCCTGGCCGCGGCGCTGCCCGCGTACGCCTCGATCGCCAACCCGCTGGACACGACCGGAGCGGGCGTGGTCGACGGCAACGCCGAGGCGCACCGGCGGGCGGCCGTCCTGGTCAGCCAGGACCCGCAGGTGGACATCGTGGTCGCCTGCCAGGACGGCAAGAACGGCTGGATCCAGGCCGGGCACAGCTCCCGCCTGTTCCGGGATTGCGTGGTGGCCGCCGCCGATGCCGCCATGGCCGCGGCCAAGCCGCTGGTCGTCATCTCGCCGACCGCCGGGGACCTCGACGCCGAGGCCCGCGAGTACCTGCGGCGGCGGGAGGTCCCGCTGCTGATGGGCCTGCGCCCCGGCCTGGGTGCACTGGCGCAGGTCATCCGCGGCCGGCCGGGCGTCCCGGACGAGCCAGGCCCGCCGGGCGAGCCCGGGCCGGGGCCGGCCCTGGCGCCCGGCTCGGCCAACGGGGGCGTCCCGATCAGCGGCCTGGACTCGCTGACCCGGCTCGCCCAGCACGGCGTGCCGGTCTGCCGGACCCTGCCCGTCACGTCCGAGGCCGAGGCGGTCACGGCCGCGCGGGAACTCGGCTACCCGGTCGCGATGAAAATCGACGCCCCGGGCATCCAGCACCGGACCGAGCTCGGCGGGGTTC
>JASHUI010000850.1:0-8270 GCA_030040095.1 Streptosporangiaceae bacterium
CAGGTGCGCAAGGGAGCGCGGAAGAGCCGGGCCCGCCAGCGCAGGCGGTTCCAGGATTACCTGGCCGAGGTCCGCCATGCGGCCCGCCAGGTCGCGGCGCGGCAGCGGTTCGCCGCGGCCTGGACGCACCCGTCGCCGGAGCGGCTGTGGGCGATCGCGTCGCGGCGGCGCCGGGTCTGGGAACGGCGGGCGTCGGATCCCGACTTCCTGTGGGTGCGGCTGGGGCTGGGCCGCGGACAGCTCGCGACGCCGATCCAGCTGGCGTCGCGCCAAGATCCGCTGGCCGACTATGACGAGGAGATCATGGCCGCGACGCAGCGGCTCGTGGCGCGGCTGGGCAAGGTCGGCCGCCAGCCGGCGGCGGTGGACCTCGGGAACGTCGGCGTGGTCAGCCTGCTCGGCCCGACCGAGCCGGTCCGGGCGCTGGCGCGGGCGATGGTGCTGCAGGTCGCCGTGCTGCACGCCCCCGATGACGTGGCGCTGGTGATTCTGACGGCGGGCGAGCGGAGCTGGGAGTGGGCGAAGTGGCTGCCCCATACCCACGAGAGCGAGGCGGGCGGGGCCGCGGGCGTCGTCCCGATGGTCGCCGCTCACCTGGACGGCCTCGCCGACGTGCTGCAGGCCGAGCTGGACCGGGCCATCCAGCAGCGGACCGAGCGGCCGGGCCAGACAGGAGCGTTCGGCCAGGCGGCCCGGCCCGTCGGCCGCCGGCTGGTCGTGGTCCTGGATTCCTATGACCCGGCCGCCGAGTGGGCCCGGTCCGGGGCGGTGACGGCGCTGCTGGAGGCGGCCGGGCCGCAGACCGGGATAACGGTCGTCTGCCTGGTCGGCGCGGAGCCCGCCGAGCCGACCCGCACCCAGCTTCGGGCCAGGGTCGGCTCCGACGGGTCGCTGTCGCTGGAAGGGCCGCGGCCCGAGTTGCGCACCGCGACCGACGCCGCGGCCGCCGACCAGGCCGATCCGGTCCTCGCCGAGCTGACCGCCAGGGCGCTCGCGCCGCTGCGGCTGACCGACGAGCCGGACCGGCTGCTGGCCCGCACGATCAGCCTGCCGGACATGCTCGGGGTCGCCGACCTGGCCAGTTTCGATCCGACCGGCTCCTGGCTGCCCCCGGGCCATGAGCGCGTGCTGCGGCTGACGATCGGCCTGAACGGCGACGGCGAGCCAGTCGAGCTGGACCTGAAGGAGTCGGCGCAAGGCGGGATGGGCCCGCACGGGCTGATCGTGGGGGCGACCGGGTCGGGCAAGAGCGAGCTGCTGCGCACCCTGGTCACCGGGCTCGCCATGACGCACTCCCCCGAACTGCTCAGCCTCGTCCTGGTCGACTTCAAGGGCGGCGCCACCTTCGCCGGGCTGACCGAGCTGCCGCACGTGGCGGGCTTGATCACCAACCTTGCCGACGACCTTTCGCTGGTCGACCGGGTGCGCGCCGCGCTGCACGGCGAGCAGCAGCGCCGGCAGAAACTGCTGCGCGACGCCGGCAACATCGACTCTCTGCGGGACTACCAGGCCCGCCAGGCCGCGGGCCTGCCGGGCCCCGACGACAGGCCCCTGGAACCGCTGCCCTACCTGCTCGTCGTGGTCGACGAGTTCGGCGAGCTGCTGTCACAGCGCAGCGACTTCATCGACCTGTTCGTGCAGATCGGCCGGGTCGGCCGGAGCCTGGGCATGCACCTGCTGCTGGCCACCCAGCGGCTCGAAGAGGGCCGGCTGAGGGGCCTGGAATCGCATCTGTCCTACCGGATCTGCCTGCGCACCTTCAGCGCCGCCGAAAGCCGCGCCGTGATCGGCACGACCGACGCCTACCAGCTGCCCCCGATACCCGGCTCGGCCTACCTGAAGGTCGCCGAGTCCGTCTACAGCCGGTTCCGGGTCGCGCACATGTCCGGGCCCTACCAGCTCCCCGCCGAGTTCGCCGACGCGGAGGGCGCGGTGAGCATCGCGCCGTTCGAGCTGCGCGGCCCGCAGGCGCAGCCCCCGCTGCCCCGCCAGCGCGAGGGTCAGCCCGGTCAGGCGCTCGGCGGGCCCACGGCCCTGCAGGTGGCGGTGGGGCAGCTGTGCCGGTTCGGCCAGCCGGTGCACCAGGTATGGCTGCCGCCGCTGCCGGCCGTCATTCCGCTCGATGCCCTGCTCGGGCCGCTCGCTGAGCAGCCGCGACGCGGCTGGCAGGCCGGGATGTGGCCAGGGCACGGCCGGCTGACGTTCCCGGTCGGGCTCATCGACCTGCCGTTCAAGCAGCGGCAGGAGCCGCTGGTGCTGGACTTCACCCGCAAGCACGGCAACCTCGCCGTGATCGGCGCCCCGCAGGCCGGGAAGAGCACCCTGCTGCGCACGCTGATGCTCTCGGCCATGCTCACCCACACCCCCGACGAGATGCGGTTCTACTGCATCGACTTCGGCGGCGGGACGCTGGCCCCGCTGGCCGCCGCCCCGCACGTCGGCGCGGTGACCGGGCGCAGGGAACCGCACCGCGCCGAGCGCCTGCTCGCCGAGATGACCCGGCTGATCACCGCCCGCGAGCAGCTGTTCGCCGAGCACGCCATCGACTCCGTGGCGTCTTTCCGCCGCCTGCGCGGCACCGGGCGGCTGCCGGACGGCGAGCACGCCAGCGACGTGTTCGTCGTCATCGACAACTGGGGGGCGGCCCGGGCCGAGCTGGCCGACGCCGACGCGGCGGTGGCCGAGATAGCCTTCCGCGGCCTGGGCGTCGGCGTGCACCTGGTGCTCACCGCCGCCCGCTGGGCCGATGTCCGGATGAACGTGCGCGACGCGATCGGCGCGCGGCTCGAGCTGCGCCTCAACGACCCCGCTGAATCCGAGGTCAACCGCCAGCTCAGCCGGCAGATCGCGACCGGCCCGGCGGGCCGCGGCAACGCGCCGCCCGGGCTGCTGTTCCACACCTTGGCCCCCCGCCTTGACGGCCTGGACACCGTCGAGAACATCGGCGAGTCTCAGGACGAGGTGATCGCCAAGATCAGGATGTCCTGGCCGGGCAGCCCGGCGCCGCCCATACGGCTGCTGCCCGACCGGGTATCGGTCGCCGAGTTGCCCGCCCCCGAGCCCGCGGACCCCCTGCCCGGCTCGCGGCCGGGTGTCACGGCCGCTGGCGTGCCCGTTGGCCTGAGCGACACCGATCTCGGCCCGGTCAGCGTGGACCTGGCCGACGACAACCAGCACCTGCTCGTGCTCGGCGACGCCGGCGCGGGCAAGACGGAATTCCTTCGCACCCTGATGCGCGGCCTGACGGCGCGTTACGACTCCAACCGGATCCGGTTCATGCTCGTCGATTACCGGCACAGCCTGCTCGATGCGGTACCTGAGGCCTTCGTCGGCGCCTACGCCGGCGACCCCGCGGCCGCCCGCGAGTACGCCGCCCAGCTCGCGGCCAAGCTCACCGAGCGGATGCCCCCGGCCGGGGTGACCGCCGCGGAGCTGCGCGCCCGCAACTGGTGGACCGGCCCCGAGCTGTTCCTGATCGCCGACGATTACGACCTGATCGGCACCGGGCAGGCATCCCCGCTCGCCGCGCTCGCCGACCACATCCCCCAGGCCCGCGAGACCGGCCTGCACCTCGTCCTGGCCCGGCGGGTCACCGGCTTCGCCAGGATGATCAGCATCGACCCGCTGGTGTCCCGCGTCCGCGACCTCGGCACGAGCGGCCTGATCCTGTCCGGCGACTCCCGGGAAGGCGTCCTGCTCGGCGGCGAGCGCGCCTCGGCGCGTCAGCCAGGACGCGGCGTGCTCGTCCGCCGCAGCCAGCCGCCCACGCTCATCCAGGTCGCGATCGCCGACGGCAGCCGGTGACGACCCGTGCCAGGGCCGGGCGGGTGGTTCGCTCCCAACCCCAATACGCCGTACGACGGCGGGGTCTACAGCTCCAACTTCTCCACCGCCGACATCGCGACGCTGGCCAGCGCGTGGGGTTCCATGGCGAACTCGTTCACGATGTCCGCCTCGGTGATGAACTCGGCAGTGCAGAGCATGGCGTGGAGCGGCGAAGCGGCGGACGCCGCCAGGGCGGCCTGGGATGAGATCAACAGCGGCCAGCTGAGCCAGGTCGCGGCGGCGTGCCAGGAGATCGCCGACGCCCTCAACCAGTACGTCTCGACCGTCAATTCCTATCAGCAGCAGATGGCCCAGGGCACCTATAACCAGATGCTCGCCGGGCTCATCGCCGGGCTGACGCTCATGGTGAACGTCGCCACCATGCCGCTCATGGGCCCCATATTCGAGGCACTCGGCGCGGCGATCAGCGACCTCCTCACCGCGCTCCCGACGGTCCTGGTCAACGCCGCGAAGGCCATCGGAGGCTTCATCGCGCCCGTCGTCAACACGACGGCGTTCAGCTTCGTCTCCGGCGCCATCACGGGCGCCTCGCTCGGCCTCGGCGAGGACGCCCTGGCCACGTGGATCACCGACGAGGCAACGGGCCAGCCGTTCCAGCTGTCCGAGGAGCAGATCATCGCGGACATCGTCAGCGGTGCGCTCCTCGGCGGGCTGATGGCGCCCAAGGTCATGGGCGCCATCGACGGTGTGGTCGATGCCGTGAACGCGCCCAAGGTCAGCGTCCCGTCGGCAGCCGCCGCGGGGGATGTGCCGGTGGCCGCACCAGAAGCCAACCTGGCTAACCTGCCTGCGCCTGCGCTGTCAATGGACACCGGTGATCCCCCGATCACATCCACCAGCATCCCGGCCGTTTCCGCTGACCTGGTGATCGACCAGCCGCGGGTGATCCCCGAATCCCCGCCGCCGACCTACAGCGCCGGCCCCCCGCCTGAAGGCGGGCCGGCGCTGACGGCGGCCGGAGGAACTATCCGTGAGGCGAATGGCAGCCCTGTCGGCCCGCCGGAGATCCCGCAACCATCCTCGGCCGGCGCCCGCGCGCTCAACGCCGCGGAAGACGCACTGCTGCCGATTACGCTGCCCGCGCGGCCGGGCGGCCAGTCGCCGGGCGCCGACCTCGCCGTCGGAAGCGTCCCGCTGGAAAGCTCGGCCAGCGCGGCTACGGCCGCGTCGCTGACCACCGACCCGTCCGCGCACGGCGCCGACGCCGGCCTGGACGGCTCCTCGGCGGAGACCGTGGCGGTCACCGGATCCGCTGCCTCCGTCGAGCAGATCGCCGCGACCAGGCCGCTGGTCACCGGGACGGAAAGGCCTTCCGGCCTGCCCGGCGACAAGACCGCGGACGAGCCGGGGGACAACGCCGTGGCCGCGCTGACGAGCCCCGAGGCCGCGGGCTCCGAGCAGGTCATGCAGTCGCAGGGCGGCAGCGTCGCGCAGCCGGCGCCGTCGTCGCACAGCACACGAGTGGACGAGAGCACGGATGCTCCGGCCGACGCCGGCGCCTCGTCGGATCCAGGCTCGCAGGACGGCACCGCGAACGTTCCGGCGCCGGGGTCGGTTGTCGTTCACATCGACGAGCTGGTGTTGGGCCCGCCGAGCTACCAGGACGCGACCTCCCTCCTGTCGACCGACGTGGTGTGGGCACGCGGCCCGATGTTCCCCGAGGACCTGGCCAAGGGTGCGGGATTCGGCGCGAAGTATGTGCCGGCCACACGAGCGACCGAGCGAGCGCTCGACGACGCAGTGCTGGAAAAGGCCGGGTACCCCGGGCTCGACCATGTCGGCGACGAGCTCGACGTGCCCGTCGGCGGTGACGGGGTGGCGGTCCTCGCGCCGCCGCCGCGTGTCGCCCCGCCGCGATACGAGGACCCGCCGACCGGTTACGGCCAGGACCGGGACCTGACCGGCGTCGGCACCGGCATCAAGGATCCTTTGGAGCTGGATCCTTACGGGCTTGATCCTGCGGACCGAGCCCTGGTCGAGGCGCTGAGCAAGCCTCCGCCGGCCACCAAGGAGCTGCAGCTGCCATCGCGGCCCGGCGAGCCCGTCGAGCTGTACGATCCCGAGCGGTTCCAGCAGTTCCTCAAAGATCACTATCAGCAGCTCACCGAGCAAGGGGAACTCGCGGGCCGCGACACCCCGGCCAGCCAGAGCGGTCCGGACGTGCCGGGCACCGCCAGCCCGCAGGACGAGCGAACCGATCCGTACACCGGGCTGACCGCGGCCGAGGCCGCGGCACGCGAACGTCAAATGTTCCTCAGGAAGCTCGAGAATGACCTGATCGACGAGGCGCTCCATGATGGCTGGCGCCCCGCCGTCCGGCCCTACCGGCCCGAGCCCACGACCGGGAGCGATCAGCCGGCCGGCCGGTGGACCGAGATCAGCGACGGTCTCGCCTCGGCCGTCAAGGACCGGCAGACGCTGCTGGAGGAGCGTTCCGGCCTGCAGGCCCGGTCCGCCGCCGACCCGGCCGGGCACCCGGCCGGTGCGGTGCCGGCGGACCACGAGCCGCCTGATGCACAAGACCGGCCGGCCACTCAGGATGGGCGGGACCGCCTCGCCGAGATCGAGGCCGAGCTGAAGAAAATCGATGACACCGAGGCTCAGCTCTACGGCGAGCGGGTCCGCCGCTGGGGCGAGCCGCGCGCCGGGAACACCGAACCAGGGACCGCCACCAACAGGGCCGAGATCGTCGCGGAGCTGAACAAGGTCACCACCGCCCGGCGAGTGCTGCTGGGCCAGCGCAACGAGCTGCGTGCCGTCCAGCCGGAGGACGGGGCGTCCTCGGCTGCGCGCGGCGAGCAGGAAGCGTCGATCGCCGCCCGCCTGGACCAGCTGAACACCCGCGAGGCCACGATCCTCAACCTGGCCAGGGAGTTGCAGCCCTCTCGCAGCGCCACCGGCCTGAACGATGCGGCCAAGAGCCCATCCGAGCAGGTCGAGGAGGCCGTCGCCAACCACGAGGCGGCGAAGGTCAGCTACACCCACAGCGTCGCCGTCGAAGCGGACGCGGAGGAGGCCCTGGACCGGGCGGGCGCCGACCTGAACGCCGCGGCCGCCGACTACCGCGCGGCGAATGACCGGCTTCGCAGCGTCCAGGCGGAGCATCGCGATCCCGTCTCCGGCCACGAGACTTCCGACGCCGGGCTCGCCGACCTCACCAGGGCGAAGGCAGCGCTCGACGACGCCGCGGACCGGGTCAAGGCGACGGGCTACGCGTGGGCGGACCGGCTGCAGGAGTCGGTGAAGGCCAGGGCGTCGTCTGAGCGGGCCACGGCCGACCTCGTGGCCGCCTACCGGACGGGCCTGGCCAAGGTTTCAGCCCGCGCGGCGACGGAGGCGGAGCACGACGAGGGTCCCGAAGAGCCATCGAGCTCTGCCACCGTGGCGGAGCCCCGCGAGGCTCCGGCGGTGCTCACAGCGAAGGCCGAGGTCGACCAGGCCAAGGCCGACCTCGCTCACGCCCAGGCGGAGCTGACCGGTACCCGCGCGCAGGTGCAGGTCAAGCAGGTCGAGCACGACGTGAACGCGGCCATCTACCTGGCAAAGCGAGACCTCTACCGGCAGGCCAAGGCCACGGCGGAAGCGGACCCCAGCCAGGCCCACGACCTCGAGCTGGCCCACGCGACGGCGGCACTCGACGCCGCCGAGGCCAAGGCGAAGCAGACCAACGTGTCGAAGGTGAGCCAGGCCCGCAACGAGAGCGTGGTCGCCGAGTCGACCGTCAGGGCCAAGATCAAAGCCGTCGCCAAGGCCGAGGCCAACTACAACCGCGCGCTCGCTGCCGAGGCGAGGCAGCCGCCATCCGTCGCTCATGACAAGCCCGAGCGTCCAGCCACCGAAGGCCAGCCACCCGACCCGCGCGTAACCGCCGACCAACGGGCCGCCGTCCAGCAGACCGCCATCCAGCAGGCCGCCATCTCTGCGGCCGCGCGCGAACTACCATCCGACCGGCCCGCCGCAACGGATCTCGCCGCCGATGACCTGGTCTCGGCCGACGCGCATGCCGTCACCCACGCCACCGAGAGTCCCGCCGTCGAACAATCGCCCGACGAACCCGTCCTCCCGGATACCGCCGCCCGAGCCGCCGCCACCAGCAGCGTCAGTTCCCTTCGGCCTGCTGCCGTCATCGGCGAAGGTCGCGATGCCGCGCACACCTCCGGCGCCGGAACTGACGCGGACGCCGCCGACACCGATACCGGTGACGACGCCGCCAGCATTGCCAGCGTCGCCAGTTCCGCGTCCAGCGGGACGGCTGCCACCACCGCCTCCAGCGCAGAAGCCGGGGACGGGCTGGGCGAAGCCGGGGTGAAGGACGGCAGCCAGCCGGGCGACGGGGTGGCGGTGCCGGGGATGCCAGGCCGGGTGCTGACGGAGGTGCCGGGCGGGGTGGTGCTGGCCAGTCCGGGCGACGGCGGCCGGGCGCT
>JASHUI010000851.1:0-2650 GCA_030040095.1 Streptosporangiaceae bacterium
CGCAGGTAGTTGATCTGGTAGACGCGGCCGTATCGCTCGCCGGGGGAATACCGCTCGTCCTCGGTGTTGTCGGCACCCTCGACGTAGATGGCGTCGGCCGGGCAGGCCCAGGCGCACAGCTCGCAGCCGATGCACTTCTCCAGCCCGTCCGGCCAGCGGTTCAGCTGGTGACGGCCGTGGAACCGGGGCGCGGTCGGCTTTTTCTCCTCCGGGTACTGTACGGTGTCGACCTTCCGGAACATCTGCCGGAAGGTGATGCCGAATCCCTTGACCGGGTTGAGGAAGTCAAGCACCGGTAACCCCCTTCCTCGAGGCGGCGTCGGTCGCCGCGGCCGGGACCGGGTTCGATCCCGCCGGGGCGACGCCAACCCCGTGATAGTGCGGCAGGTCCATGGGCGGGACCGGGAACGTCCCCGGCTCGGTCTCGGCCGAGACGTCGGCGGCGTCGATCTCCTCGGCCCGCCGGAGCCGGTTGGCCGCGGACACATCCCAGCCCCAGGCGAGCAGCAGCAGCGCGGCGACGATGAGGCCCGCCACGATGTAGACGCCGGTGCTGCCGCCCTGGCGGCGCCAGACCCGGATCGTGGCGATCATCAGCGTCCACCCGAGCGCGGACGGAATGAGCACCTTCCAGCCCAGCCTCATCAGCTGGTCGTACCGGATCCTGGGCAGTGAGCCGCGGAGCCAGAAGAAGAAGAACACGAAGAGGCAGATCTTGATCAGGAACCACAGCAGCGGCCACCAGCCGACGTTCGCGCCTGGCCACACCGAGATCGGCCATGGCGCCTGCCAGCCGCCCAGGAACAGCGTGGTGGCCAGCCCGGAGACGGTGATCACGCTGCAGTACTCGGCCAGCTGGAGCAGCGCGAACTTGAGCGAGGAGTACTCGGTGTGGTACCCCCCGACCAGCTCCGCCTCGCCCTCGGGCAGGTCGAACGGCAGCCGGTTGGTCTCGCCGACCATCGTGATCAGGTAGATCAGGAACGACGGCAGCAGCAGCACCGCGAACCAGGACGGGTAGTGCAGGCCCGCGCCGAACCAGTGGAACTCGGTCCCGTGCGCCTGCGCGGCCACGATCGCGGAGGTGGACAGCGACCCCGAGTACAGGAAGACCGGGACGAACGACAGCGCCATCGCGATCTCGTAGCTGATCACCTGCGCCGACGAGCGGAGCCCGCCGAGCAGCGCGTAGGGCGACGACGCGGACCAGCCGGCCAGCACGATCCCGTACACGCCCATCGAGCTCATCGCGAGCACCAGCAGCACGGCGACCGGAAGATCGGCGAGCTGCAGCGGGGTGCGGACCCCGGCGATCGAGACGATGGGCCCGAACGGTATGACCGCGAAGCTGATGAACGCCGGGATCACCGAAATCGCCGGCGCCAGCCAGAACAGCACCTTGTCGACCCCGCGGGGGACGATGTCCTCCTTGAGGGGCAGCTTGATGCCGTCCATCAGCGACTGCAGCAGCCCGAACTTGCCCGCGCGGTTGGGCCCCGGCCTGGCCTGCATCCGGCCCAGCACCCGTCGCTCGGCCCAGATCGCGATCAGCGTGCCGAGCAGCAGGAACAGGAAGATCGCCAGCACCTTGATGATGATCAGCCACCACGGCTGGTCCACGAAGTCGGCCAGCGTGGGGGTGCTGCCTGCGGCCGACGCCGAGGCGGCCAGGCCTGTCATTCTGCGCTCCTCACGGTGACGAGGCTTCCGTGGCCGACGCCGAGCGTGCCGCGCACCGCGCAGCCTGCCGAGTTGGTCGGCAGCCAGACCACCCGGTCCGGCATGTCCGCGATCTCGGCGGCCACGGTGATGGTCCCGCGCTCGGTGGCAACAGTGACCTTACCCCCGTCGCCGACCCCGGCTTCCGCCGCGGTCGCCGCCGACATCCTCGCCACGGCCTGGCGCGCCGTGCCCGCCAGGTTCGGCTCGCCGTCCTGCATCCGGCCCGCGTCCAGCAGGCTGTGCCAGGTTGCGAGCAGGGCGTGGCCGGGGATGGTGGTGAGGGTGTTGGCGGCCCCGGGCACGGTAGTGCCCGGGGCGTGGGCCGGCCGGCCGGCCCACGCATCCGGCGTTCCGGTGGTTGCCGTATCCCTGACGGCCCCGGACAGTACGCCCAGTCCCGCCAGCTCTCTTCGGGCGGCGGCGGCGTCGGGCAGCCCCAGGTGGACGTCCATCTCGTCGGCCAGGACGTTCAGCACGTGCAGGTCGCCGCGCACCGACGGCACGGCCAGCGCGACCCCGAACGAGCCCGGCCGGCCCTCCCAGTTCACGAACGTGCCGGGCTTCTCCGCGACCGCGGCGACCGGCAGCACCACGTCCGCGCGGTCGGTCACCGCGCTGACCCGCAGCTCCAGGCTGACCAGGAACGGGGTGGCCTCGAGCGCGTCGAGGGCCGCCGCCGGGTCCGGCAGGTCGCCGGGATCCACGCCCGCGACCACCATCGCGCCAAGTTCCCCCGCGGCCGCGGCGGCCAGGATGCGCGAGGTATCCCGGCCCGGCTCGGCGGGCAGCGACGCCACGCCCCAGGCCCTGGCCACCTCGGCCCGCGCCGACGCGTCGGCGACGGCCCGGCCGCCGGGCAGCAGGGTGGGCAGCGCTCCGGCCTCGATCGCGCCGGGCTCGCCGGCCCGCCGGGGTATCCAGGCCAGCC
>JASHUI010000852.1:0-5763 GCA_030040095.1 Streptosporangiaceae bacterium
CTCCCCCCGGGCCAGCTCCCGCCGCAGCATGGTGGCGACCTTCATGCCCAGGTAGACCGCTGGTGTGGACGCATCGGCCGCCGCGTCCGGGTGGCGCCCGAGTGCCTGCTCCAGGAAGCCCAGCAGCACCGGGCCGGGCGACGGCAGGGCGGGCGCCTGCGTGCCCTGCGCCTGCTGGCCGGGCAGGGTGGTGGCCGCGGCGGTGACCAGCGGTGATTCCCACCGCCACAGTTCCTTCACACCGAAGAGGAAATTGAGCCATCCCGGCGGCGCCCAGCTCAGCTGCAGGCCGGTCGTCAGCCGCACGTGGAAGTTGAACGCCGCCCGCGGCGGGACCGGGCTGACATGGAAGTTGCCCAGGCTGTTCCCGGTGCTGGCGGACAGGCCGGTGGTGCGGCCCTTCTGCCAGCTGTAGCCGGGCGCGAGCGTGATGTCGGTCTCGCGGAAGGACACGCGCGGTATGCCGAGCAGATCGAAGATCAGGAGCTTGAGGGTGCCGCTGAGCGGCACCGACAGCGTTGCCGCCGAGCCGCGGGTGCCGGTGCTGGTCTTCACCCGGCGGTTCCCGTGCTCGAAGACCTGGCGTGCGGGCGCGCCGCGCTCGGAGGCGACCATGTTGATCAGCTCGGCCGTCACCGACAGCTCCGCGATGTAGTCGCCGGTCAACGTCCGCACGGCGATGATCAGCGGGAACCCGGACATGAGAATGTCGGGGTCATGCTGCCCGTCCGGCGCCTGCTGGGCCATCAGCTCATCGAGCAGCGCGAGGAACGGTTTGCTGGACAGTATCTTGGCCAATTCCTGGCGGATCCTGTGGCCCAGCGTGGGCAGGTCGCCGCTGCCCACGGCCATGCCGAGGTACGGTCCCAGCTCGCTCGCTGTCAGCTGGCCCATGAGGTCGTCGAGGAGCTGGCGCATCACCTGCGGCGACGGCACTCCCAGCTTCAGGCCCTGGGCGGAGCCTTCCAGGCGCAGCACCGGTTCCGGCGGCACGTGCAGCTGCTGCGCCTGGCTCTCTGGCGGCGGTTTCTGGCTCAGCAGCATCGCGTAACTGAACGACCCGGTCAGCGCGAGGAGGCTGGGCTCCCCGCTCGCCGGGCCCGCCTCCGGCCACAGCCCGTGCTTGCGGGCACCGTCGGCCGGGGTCAGCACCACCGCGTTGGCGTTTACCGTGGTGGTGTCCTGCCGCTCGACGCCGCCTTTGGGCTTCCAGGTCGCCGTGATCTGATAGGACACCTGAGCGTGTGCCCACAGCTGGGCGCCGAGGTCGTTGAAGAAGCCCTCGCCGGTGCCGGCCTGCGAGCCCCCCTTGGTCGCCGTGAACGACTGCGTCCAGCCCACGGCACCCGAGCCGGCCAGGTCGACCGAGCCGACCGGACCGCTGCCCTGGCCGCTCACGGTCAGCCCCCACGAGAACGTGGTGGCAGAGCTGCCGCCGACCGTCCCGGTCACGATGTCATCCAGGAACCGGAAGGCGTTGTCGCGCAGCCCCAGCGGCTCCAGCCAGCCCAGCCCGGTGGTCACATCTATCGTCAGGTGCCCGCGATAGCGGCTCTGCGCCCACCGCAGCGCCCGGTCCAGCACCGCCCTTTCCTGCTCGTAGTGATCGAGGAACCCGGGCATGAGCCCGTCCAGCGACTGCTTGAGCGCGGCGTAGTCCTCCGCGCTCAGCGGCGGCACGCCGATTCTGCCCAGGATCTCCAGCGTGGCGTTCAGGAGCTGGCTGGTGTCGGGCATCACCAGCGCGTCCGGCGGCAGGGTCTTGCCGGTCAGCCGCCTCCCCTGGCCGCTCAGGGTGAACGGGTCGACCCGCTGCGACTGGCCGACCAGGGGCGCGGCGTCCTCGAGCGACGCCGCCGTCTGCACCACGAAGGACGGCAGCCACTGGCCGGGCTGGTAAGGGTTCTCCTCCAGCAGGAGGTCATCAGGGGTCACGAACCGCGCGTCCGGCACCGTGACCTCCGCGCCGCGGCGCACCAGCGGCGACGGCGGCACCTGCTCTAGCGGGTAGGTGCCGGGCATCTGCTCGGGCCGCGGCACGACCTCGTCCACGCGGACCTCGACCTGGAACACCAGCTCTCCGACCAGCTCCGCCAGCCCGTCCGAGGCACCGCCGGTCGCCCCGGCCGAGGTGAAACCGCTGGGATTGGAGTGGCTGCCGCTCACTCCGACGGTCGCGGTCAGCTTCCCCTGTCCCGGCGCCGCGGTGGGCGCCTGGACACTGGGAGACACCGACACCGCCCAGCTGCGGCCATGGACGGTGTTATGCGCCATCGCATAACCGGAATAGACCGCCAGCTGGCCGTCCAGCCACCGCCGGTAGGTGAACTCCTGCGGGCTGAACGTCGCGGTCACCCGCACCACCATCTTCGGCTTGCGCCCGCCGTCCGAGAGCACCCGCACCCAGCCGCCGTTGACCGCCTCCGGTGCCACCCGGGCCAGGCCCTCCCTCGTCTCCAGGTCCCGCAGCACCTTCCAGTTCTGCGACTTGGTCCGGTCGGCGGGCAAGAACCTTGGGGCTGTGGCCTGGATCAGGTCGACCGCCTCCTGATAGACCAGCGGTGCCCGCACCGGATCCAGGTGGGTAACCCGGGCGATGGGCGGCAGCCACGGCCGGGCCGGTGCTTCCGGCACCGTCGTCGCCGGCGTCGTAGCCGTAGCGGCCGTCGTCGCGGGCGTCGAAGCCGTCGTCGCGGCCGTAGCGGTTGCCGAGCTTGCCCCGGGTGTCGGTGCCGCCGGCAAGACCGGCTCCAGCAGACCGTAGAACCACGGCGGCAGGGCCAGGTTGCGGTCCGGATCCCGGCGCCGCGCCGCCCCCTTCTGCCGCACGATTTCCAGCTCAGGCAGCGGCCGAAGGTCCCCGGGCTCCAGTCCGGCGCGCTGCAGCACCGCCTCGACCGGATCGGCCAGCTCCTGGCGCCGCTGCTGGCGCAGGTCCTGCGCGGCCGTGGCCGGCGTGCTGGCCGCCCCGCCCGGCCGGGACTCGGCGGGCAGCACGCCGGGGAACTCCCGCCGGGCATCCTCGTCGAACACCCGCGCGTACGTCGTCACCGTCACCGGTTCCTGCCGGGCCGGATCAGTCTCCGAAGCGACCGTCGCCAGCGTGGTCAGCTGCACCACCCAGGTCGGCTCCCCGGTGAAGTTCAGCCTGCGCCCCATGGCAGAACCCCGCTGGTCGCCGCCCATGGTGAACGACGTTCCCTGGGTGACGGTCACCGGCACGTCCACGGTCATGCCGTCGGCGACCGACGACAGCGCGTCGTTGAAGTCGCCGGTCACGTACTGCGAGTCGCTGACCTTGATGACATCGTCCTGCGGGGACGGCAGCTGCAGATCCTCGGCGTCGTTGCGGGTCTGCGCCTGGATCTGCCCTACCACCTGCGGGTTGTAGTGAGTCACCGTGACCGAGACCCCGCGCAGCCGAGCGGGGCCGAGCCACGACTTGTCGCGCGCCGTCGCCGAGTGGTAGCCGCCATCGCCCGCCGCGGGCATGCCCGCCCGCAGCGAGTTCACCCCGGCGAAATCGCGCAGCACCACGTCCGCCGGGCTGCCGGGCTTGGCGAAGCCATCGCCGACCACGCGCTTGACCGCCGCGCGGATCCGGCCCGCCCCGCTGACCGCCAGGTACGTGGTAAGCCTGTCCAGGATGATGGGGTTGTCAAGGACAACCGGCCCGGGCAGCTCCGGCTGGAACGGCTGCGACTCCAGGATCGCCCTGGACGCCTCGCCGGGGAAGATCCCGGCCCACCAATCCGAGCTCGCGTAGTCTCGGCCCTCTGGCCTGGCCTCGAAGCGGAGCAGCTCCCGGTCCCAGCGCAACACCAGGGACCGCCCCACCACGTACCGGGAGCTCCCGGCTATCCCCGACCCGTCGACCAGCTCGGCCTCCACCCCGGCGTCGAACAGGAAGCTGACCGCCCGGTAGCGCGACCCCTTGTCATAGCGGCTCGTCCCGGTCTGCGACACCTCGGCCTGCGACACACTCGTGTTGTACGTGCTGCCGTCCGCCGTCCCGCCGGCGGTGACGACGTCCGGGGACCCGGTGGAAGTATGGGACAGCCCGACCGACGCGTCGACGGTGAAGGTCCCCGACTGGCCCGGCTGGGCCGCCGACAACGAGGTCAGCACCTGCCGGGTCCGCTGCTCGCCCCCGTCGGGCGGCAGGAAGGCGCCCTGGATGAGGTCGCGGTCGGGGTCATTGGCGCGCGGGTCGACCCGCACCCCGTGAGTGTCCGTCAGCTGGGTCCAGCCGCCCAGCCGCAACCGCAGCGCCACAAGGTACACCGACCAGGTGCCCGGAATGGCCAGCAGCACCTCGTCACCGATCAGCTGATGCAGCTGGCTGATCAGCTCCGCCGGGCCCAGGTGCTCATCCAGCCAGCTCTGCCCGGCCTCGCGCGCCCCGGCCGGCAGCCGTTCCAGCACCGCCTCATGCACCTGCCGCAGCAGCCGGCCGTCGGCCAGCTCACCGGTCGCGGTCCCCACCGCCTGCTCCAGGTTTCCCGACGTGGCGAACCTCGGCGGCCCGAACAGGCTGTTCGCATCGCGCGCGTCCAGACGTTCGCGCACCGGCACCGCAGGCGCCTCGGCCGGCTCTGGCACGAGCGGCAGCCCCGCCTCGGCCTCGGCCAGCAATTCCGCGAACCCGGCCACCAGCCCGGTCAGCTTCACCCGCACGTCCTCGGCCTGCGCGCCCCGGCCCCCGGCCGCCGGGCCGAGCCCGGCGATCTCCGCGGCGACCTGCTCATACCGCTGCCGCAGCGCGTCCAGGGTGCCCGCCTCGGCCGGGTCGCGCGGCAGCCGTTCCGCCAGCGCCACGAACCGGGTACCCAGCTGCTGCCACAGCCGCATGGCCCGCGTCCACGCCGGGTCCCTGTCGACCGCCAGAAACGGCCGGGTCGTACGGTAGCGCGCGCCCTCGCGGGCCAAGACCAGCGCGATCAGTGTGTCCAGCAGGTCGTGGACCTCGTTGACCAGGTGTACCAGCAGTATCCGGAACTGCCAGACCGGGACGTGCCCCTCCCCGGTAGCGTCGTTGATCGAGTCATAATTGCTCTGCAGCGTCTGGTAGGCGACCTCCAGCTCATGCCTCAGCTCATCTGCCAGCGCCCGCACCCCGGCCGCCGCGTCCGCCGGCGTCACCAGCTGCGCCAGCCAGGTCTGATAATTGGCGGTTACGTAACGGACCTGCGCGCCGACCCCGTGCCAGTCCTCCAGGTCCTGCGGGCTGAGCGGGTCGCGGGCGCGGAACTGCGGGTGAGCGGCCGGCGACCGCCACCCGGCATCCCCCACCAGGCGCAAGAACTCCTCGATCTGGTGCGCCGCGGTGATGTCGACCCCCGGACCGGGCTCGACCGCCAGCCACACTTCCCGCACATAATGCCGCGGGCTCGCCAGCACCCCGGTCGCCTGCAACGCCAGCCAGCCCGCGAAAAACCCCCCGAAAACGCTCGGCAGCGAGATCACCAGCTGTCCCGCGCCGACTCGCTCCGCCTCCGTCATGATGTTGAAGAACGCCGCCCGCGCCAGCCGGTGATCGGTCTCCCCCGCCTCCAGATGCGGCAGCACCGCCTCGATCACCAGGCCGCCATCCGCCCGCTGCACAGCCCGCGCGGCCCCGGTCGCCAGCTGCGCCGGGTCAGCGGCCACCACCGTCACAGACACCGTGCCCGGATCGGCCGCCGGAACCGCGTGCACCCCGCCGTGGACGAAATTGAACCGCGGCGGCCGCGGCGCCCCCGGCTCCACCGTCGTGGCCGGCAC
>JASHUI010000853.1:0-5758 GCA_030040095.1 Streptosporangiaceae bacterium
GCCGCCAGGTCGGCCAGCGCCGGGGCCGGGACCTGGAACGCGGGAGCGCGCCCGCCCCGCCGCGCGTTGTAGGCCAGCGTGACCTCTTGCGCGAAAACGTTCGCCGACCAGCCATCGAAGCAGGCGTGATGGACGACGATGCCCAGCACGTGCCCGGGCGGCGCCTGTTCGCCGGTGCCGATCCTGACCAAGGCGGCGTCCCAGGCCCGCCCGCGCAGCAGCCGTCCCGGCTCGCGGTACAGCCAGGCCTCGAGGCGGCGGCAGGCATCGTCCAGGCTCGCGGCGTCCGCCACGAGGGTCAGCGCCGGTTCGTCCAATCCCACCGGACCCGGCACCGCGACGGGCTCCGGGGTCAGACGGCAGGCGGCTCGCAGCGACTCGTGCCGGATCCAGACGTCGCGCAGGGCCAGTTCCAGGGCTGACGCGTCGACCGGGCCGCGAATGTGCCACCGCATCGGGCACAGCGCCGATGTGTCGTCCGGCATGATCTCCTGCTGCGCGACGAAAGACGCCGCCACCGGCGAGAGCGGCGCCTGCCGGGGTCGCGCCGCCTCGCGGCCGGAGCCCGGGAGGGTCTGCTGCGCCCGGGCGATCGCGGCCGCCAGCTCCCGGATATCGCAGTCGCCGCGCGGGAGCTCCGCCGGGGCCGTCAACCCGAATTCCCGCTCCATCCGCATGCAGCCGCGTATGAGGTCCAGGGAGCTGGCCCCGAGCGCATGAAGCCCGGCGCCTTCGGGCACCCGCTCGACGCCGAGGACCGACGCCATCACGCTGGCCACCAGGTGCTCCAGCTCGGTCGCCGGGTCGGCGGGCGCGCCGCCCCGGCCCCGGCCGGCGGCGCCTTCGGGCTCCAGGAGCGCCGTCAGGGCCCGCTCGTCCAGTTTCCCGCTGGCGGTCAGCGGGAACCCGCTGACCCGGCGCAGGTACTGGGGAACGGCATACTCGGGCAGGCTGCGGCGCAGGTGCCGGCCGACATCCAGCGGGCTGAGCCTGCCCTGTTCGCCGGCGCTGTAGAAGAGCGCCAGCGCCAGCCGGCCGCCCTGGCGCGTCACGGCCACCACGGCGCACCGTCGCATGCCGGGCAGCCGCATGGCCGTGGCCTCGACGTGCGCCGGCTCGACCCGGTGACCGCGGACCTTGACCTGCCGGTCCTTCCGCCCGGCGAAGTGCAGCACGTCCCGCTGCCGCACGACGAGATCGCCTGTCCGGTACAGCCGCCGCGGCCCGGTGGCCGCCCGCGGCGCGGTGAAACCCCCGGACACGCCGCCGAGGTAGCCCAGGGCCAGCCGGGGCCCCGCGATGCACAGCTCACCGACCTGTCCTTCCGCGCAGGCGGCGTCGTCGTCGTCCAGGACCAGCAGGTCGGTGTCGGGCAGCGCCCTGCCTATCGGTATGCCCTGCTCGTTGCCGGGGTCGTCCGGCCCGATGTCATGGGTGGCGACGAACACGGTGGCCTCGACGGGGCCGTAGCCGTTGGTGAGCCGGATGCCTGGGTGGCGGGCCAGGAACCGGCGGATGTGCGGCGGCGACAGGCGCTCCCCGCCCACCAGCACCTGGCCGAGCCCGGCGAAGCAGTCGATGTCCTCCTCGACCAGCAGGTTGAAGATGCTGGTCGTCGTCCAGGCCAGCGTGGCCCCTCTCGTCACGCACCGTCGCAGCCGCGACGGGGTGAGCGGGACCTGCTCGAGCAGCAGCGCGGTGCCCCCGGTGACGAGCATGCCCCACAGCTCCAGGGTGAACCCGTCCCAGGGCAGCGGCGCGGCCTGCGGCATGGCCGTCCCGGGGCCGAGCGCGGCGAACGACGCGCCGCGCAGCAGCCGGACGGTCCCGTCGTGCGGGACCACCGCTCCCTTCGGCTCACCGGTGGTGCCGGACGAGAAGAAGACACAGCACGGGTCCTGGCCGGAGCCGTCCGCGACCGGCACCGCCACGTCCGCCGGGAGCGGCGACGACGCCACCCAGGTCGGGTGGTCCGGGTAGCGCCGGTCGGCCACGAGCAGCGGGCCGCGCAACCGCCGGAGCAGATCGGCGAGATAGTCCTCCGGCCACGACGCGTCCAGCGCGGCGTACGCGGCGCCGTTCTTGAGAATGCCGAGCAACACGGCCACGAGCGTGATCGAGCGGTCCAGCAGGACCGGCACCAGGTGGCCCGGGCGCACTCCCCGGTCACGCAGGCATCCGGCGATCCGGTCTGACCAGGTGTCCAGGGCGGCATAGGTCATGCTCTGATTTCCCTGGCGGACGGCCACGGACGCGGGGCGGTCGCGCGCGCACTCGCGGAAGCAGCCGTGAATGGTCCGCATATTGGGTCATCGGACCATCGGACCGGACGCTACGTCCAGAGACGGCGGCAACGGGAGGCCATGTGACAAGCCGGTCGATGGTGGGCGATGTCGTGGTGCAGCGCGGCGTGGCCGTGCCGATGCGGGACGGCACGGTCCTGCGCGCCGACGTGTACCGCCCGCGGGCGGGCGGGCGTTACCCCGCCCTGGTGCTGCGCACGCCCTACGACAAGGCCGTCGCCCAGCAGGTGACCTACGACCATCCCGCCCGCTATGCCCGGCGCGGCTACCTGGTCGTGGCCCAGGACGTGCGCGGCCGCTACGCCTCCGGGGGCACGTTCGCGCCGTACCGCCACGAGGCGGCCGACGGCGCCGACACGATCGCCTGGGCCGCCGGGCTCGACGGCTGCACCGGTCGCGTCGGCACGTACGGGTTCTCCTACGCCGGGGCGGCGCAGCTGCTGGCCGCGGCGGAGCGCCCGGCCGCCCTGACCTGCGCCTCGCCCGCGTTCACCAGCAGTGACTTCTATGACGACTGGACCTACGTCGGAGGCGCGCTCAACCAGGCGTTCGTCGTCTCCTGGGTGACGCAGATGCTGGCCGGGCCCGACCTGGCCCGGGCGGGCGCGCTGGCCGAGGCGTCCAGGATCCTGGACGCCCAGGCGGACATCCCGCGCCTGTACCGCCGCCGCCCGCTGGCGAGCCTGCCGCTGCTGCGCGAGACCGGCGGCGCACCGTACTTCTTCGACTGGCTGCGGCACGACACCAGGGACGAGTACTGGCGGGCGATCTCGATCCGGGAGCGGCACGCTCAGATCACCACGCCATGCCTGCACATAGGCGGGTGGTATGACACCTTCGTCGAGGGCACGCTGGATAACTTCGCCCGCCTGGCCGGACGCGACGGCGACGGACGGCAGCGGCTGATCGTCGGGCCCTGGGCGCACACGCCGTGGGGCCGCGCGATCGGCGGGCATGACTTCGGCCCGCAGGCCGGCGGCGTGGTGGACGAGGCGCAGCTCGCCTGGTTCGATCACTGGCTCAAGGGCTCGGCCCTGGACGGCGCGCCGGTCCGGGTGTTCGTCATGGGCGCCAACCGGTGGCGGGAGGCGCGCGGCTGGCCGGTCGAGGGAACCGGGGAGCAGCGCTGGTACCTGCATGCCAGCCGGGGCGCCAACTCCGTGTCCGGCGACGGCAGGCTGGACCGCACCCCGCCCGGCGACGAGCCGGCCGACGTCTACGTGGCCATGCCCGGGCGCCCGGTGCCGAGCGCCGGCGGGCGTGCCTCCAGCGACCCGGCGGTCGTCCCGATGGGACCGGCCGATCAGTCCGCGGTGCAGGCGCGCAACGACGTGCTCGTCTACACCACGCCGCCGCTCACCGCCGACCTGGAGGTCATCGGCACGGTCTGGCTGCGGCTGTACGCCGCCACCGACGGGCCGGACTGCGACTGGGTGGCCAAGCTCCTCGACGTCGATGAGGCAGGCCGCTCGGTGAACGTGTGCGGCGGCATCCTGCGGGCGCGGTTCCGGGAGTCGCTGGACCAGCCGACGCCGCTGCGGCCGGACGAGGTGCACGAGTACCGGCTGCGGGTGGGCTCGACCGCGAACCTGTTCCGGCGCGGCCACCGGCTCCGGCTGCTGGTCACCAGCAGCGACTTTCCCCAGTACGACGTGAACCCGAATACCGGCGAGAACGCGGCCGAGGCGGGCTCGTTCGGTCTGCGCGTGGCCACCCAGGCCGTGTTTCACGCCGCCGCCCGGCCCTCGCACCTGCTGCTGCCGGTCGCCGCAGAGGTCTAGCTCGTTCAACCGCGAACTTTCCGCGCTTGAACGAACCGTCGCCCGCGGCGTCCCCTTCCGCCCGCTCGTCGCGGTGCCATAGGCTCCCCAGGCGGCTGACCAGGCGTCGGAGGATCGCGGTGATTACTCGGGCCGGCGAGCGCCCTGTGCACCTCCCGCTGTCGTTCGCCCAGCGGCGGCTGTGGTTCGTGGCCCAGTTCGAGGCGGCGGCCGCGGCCTACAACGTGTCGCTGATCCTTCGCCTGACCGGAGCGCTGGACCGGCCGGCCCTGCAGGCGGCTCTCGGCGACGTGGTGGCCAGGCATGAAAGCCTGCGCACGCTGTTCCCGGCCGTTGACGGCGAGCCGTTCCAGCGGGTGCTCCCGCGCCGCGCCGCCGTGCCGCTCGTGACCTGGGCGCAGGTCGGCGCCGACGAGCTGGCGCAGCAGGCGGAGCAGGCCTGCGAGCACGTCTTCGACCTGGAGCAAGAGCTTCCCGTGCGCGCCCGCGTGCTCTCGGCCAGGCCCGGCGAGCACGTGCTGGTGCTGCTGATGCATCACATCGCCTGCGACGGCTGGTCCATCGGCCCGCTGAGCCGGGACCTGGCCAGGGCGTACGCGGCGCGCGCCGCCGGGACGCCCCCGGCCTGGGACGAGCTGCCGGTTCAGTACGCCGACTACACCCTGTGGCAGTACGACCGGCTCGGGGACAAGGACGACCCGGGCAGCGTCATGGCCCGGCAGTCGGACTTCTGGCGGGAGGCGCTGAAGGACCTCCCCGAGGAGCTGGCCCTGCCCTGCGACAGGCCTCGCCCGGCCGCCGCCAGCTACCGGGGCGGCCTGGCCGACTTCGCCGTCGGCGCCGGGCTGCACGCCAGGCTGCTGGCGCTGGGCCGGGGGGCCGGCGTGACCACGTTCATGGTGATGCAGGCCGGGCTGGCCCTGCTGCTGACCCGGCTGGGCGCCGGTACCGACATCCCGCTGGGCGTTCCGGTCAGCGGCCACGCCGACGCCGCCCTGGCTGGCCTGGTCGGCTTCTTCGTGAACACCCTGGTGCTGCGGACCGACACCTCGCGGGATCCGAGCTTCGCCGAGCTGCTGGCCAGGGTGCGCAAGACGGACCTGGCGGCGTTCCAGCACCGGGACCTGCCCTTCGAGCAGCTGGTCGAGGTCATCGCGCCCGCGCGTTCCCTGGCCCGCCACCCCCTGTTCCAGGTCATGCTCTCCTTCCAGAGCGACGTGGCCGCCGCCCCGGACATGCCGGGGCTGCGGGTCGAGGAAGTGCCCAGGAACTGGCATACGGCCAAGTTCGACCTGACCTTCATGGTGCGCGAGCAGCACGCGGACGGGGGTGGCCCGGCCGGGCTCGGCGGGGTGCTCGAGTTCGCCACCGACCTGTTCGACGCGGGCACGGCCGCGCGGATCGCGCAGCGGTACGTCCGGGTGCTGGCCGCGGTGGCCGCCGACCCGGCGCTGCGGCTGAGCCAGGTGCAGGTCATCGACGAGGCGGAGCGGGATCAGTTGCTGCGGGCCTGGAACGGCACGGCCGCGCCGCTGCCGGCCAGCGCCGTGAGGGTGCTGGAGGAGCTGGGGGTGGCGGCCGCCGGGAGCCCGGTCCCGAACGCGCGGGTGTTCGTCCTGGACGATCGCCTGGCGCCGGCGCCGACCGGGGTGGCGGGCGAGCTGTACCTGGCCG
>JASHUI010000854.1:0-5952 GCA_030040095.1 Streptosporangiaceae bacterium
GCTGCGCTGACCAGCCGACGCCCCGGCTCAGGGCATGATCAGCACGGTGCGGGACTCGGTGTAGAAGTCGCGGGCGGCCAGGCCCTGCTCACGCGGGCCGTAGCTGGACTCCTTGACCCCGCCGAACGGCGCGTGGAAGTCCACCCCGGACGTCGGGGCGTTGACCCGGACCATCCCCGCGTCGAGGAAGTTGGCCAGCCGCAGCGCCCGGCCTAGATCGCGGGTGAAAACCGCGGCGACCAGCCCGAACCGCACCCCGTTGGCGATCGTGAGCGCGCGGGCCGCGGACTCGGCGCTGAGCACCGCGGCCACGGGCGCGAAGACCTCCTCGGTGGCCAGCGGGCCGGTCGGACCGTCCAGCTCGACCAGGGTCGGGGCCAGGTAGAAGCCGGGGGCGTCCAGCGGCTTGGCGCCGGTGATCACCCGCCCGCCGGACGCGGCCACCGCGTCCAGGGCCGATGACCGCGCGGCACCGTCGATCACCGGTCCGACCAGGGTGCCCTCGGCGGACGGGTCGACGACCTGCAACGACGTGACCGCTGCCTCCAGCAGGTCCAGGAATTCCGGGTACACCGCCTCCTCGACGATCACGCGGCTGGTCGCCGTGCACTTCTGGCCCGCGTAGCCCATGGCCGCGTAGGCGATGGTGGTCGCGGCCTTCGGCAGGTCGGCGTCGGCCAGCACGATCGAGGGGTTCTGGCCGCCCATCTCGGCTTGCACTCGCCCGCCGCGGCCCGCGACACGGCGGGCGATGTCCTGGCCCACCGGCACCGAGCCGGTGAACGAGACCGCGGCCACCTCCGGGTGCTCGACCAGAGGGCGCGCGGTCCCCGCGCCGCCGAGCAGCACCTGGAACACGTCCGCGGGCAGGTGCGGCGCGATGATCTCGTGCAGCAGCAGCGCGGTCGCCGCCGCCGCGCTCGACGGCTTCAGCACGGTCGCGTTGCCGTAGGCCAGGCTCGGCGCCGCCTTCCACAGCGGGATCGCCACCGGGAAGTTCCACGGCGTCAGCAGCGCGACGATCCCGACCGGCCGGCGCCTGGCCATCAGCAGCGCATCCGGGTCCGCGGCGGGCAGGGTCTCGCCGTCGGGCAGCAGCGCGAGCTGCGCGTAGTAGCGCATGATCGACACACCGCGGGCCACCTCGCCGCGCGCCTCGCTCAGCGGCTTGCCCACCTCACGTACGGTCAGCGCGGTGATCTCGCCGGCGCGCTGCTCCATGGCGGCGGCCGCCCGGCCGAGCGCGGCCGACCGGTCTGCCGCCGGGGTGCGCCGCCAGATTCTCGCCGCCGCCCGGGCCCGGTCGACCGCGGCCGCGATCTCCCCGTCGCCCGCAGCGTCCCACTCGCCGATTACGTCGTCCGGGTTGTGCGGATTCACGCTGGTGAACGTCATCGCGACCTTCCTTGTCTGCGACCAGGCTGTCCGACGCCCCATGTTAGGGAAGCCGGGCGGGCCGCAGAAGGGCGGCGGAGCACCCCGGGACCCCCGAGCACTCCGCCGTGGTACTCACCCGCGTCCCGGGCGTTCAATAGAAAGTCAGATATCTTGGCAGGACCGGTACGGCAAAGTCTTACGGATGTCATTGCCTAGGAGAGCTGTGATCGGTCTTCCTTGCCCGGACCTGCCGGAGCAGTCCCTGACCTTAGGGTCCATCGACCCGGACAGGGGCGATCGCGGGGCAGAGGGCGGGTCGCTGCCGCCACTGCGGGGACGGGTCAGCATCGGAGGGCCGCTCGCGCTGCCGATAACAGATGACTTGGTGGCGGGCGATCGGCAGACGCGAGCGTTCCTCGCGAAGGAAGGCGAGCAGGCCAGCTTTCACCTCGTCCACTTGTCGGTGACCTTCGAAGACGACGCCCTGCCGCGACTGGACTGGGCGACGGTGGAGCTCGCGCTGTCCAGTACCTCGCCCGTTGTCCGGCCGGTGGCCTGGTCGATGATGCCCCACCGGGTGACCGAGACCCACGAGCTGCAGCGATCCGTCACGCTCGGCCCTCAGCTCAAGTTCATGGGCGTCGAGGCCCGGGCAGGCGAGGTCAGCGTGGCCGTGAGGGAGCAGCGGTCCAAAGTTTTCCTTGAAGCGTTGCGGGAACTCCAGTCGGTGCCGAAATGGCGCTTCACGCGCACCCCTAACATGCGGTTGCGCGGCGCTCACCGGCTGGTCATGGTGATTCGCGCTGGACGTGACGCGGCGACCGGAGTCACGACCACCGTGCAGGCCGCCACGAAAGGCAACCTGCTGCGTCGCTATGCGGCCGAGCTTCCTGATCCGCTCCGGCTCGAGTCCGTGCTGTGAGTGGCCGGCAGAGGTGACCGAACGTGGCGACGAGCGCTGACCCGGCATCGGACCTGATGCTGCGCCCGGCGGACCGGGAACTGCTGCTGGATACGATCGCCTCGATCTTCAGCGACGAGTCTGCGGCCCGTTCGCTCCTGATGGCGACGTCGTTCCCGGCCGGGGCAATGCCGGCGTTCACCGTCCCCGTCGACTTCTGGAGCCGGGTATTCGCCGAATTCGACAAAGGCGTCATGCCAGCGCCGTACCGGGCACTGCTTGCGGCGGCGCTGCGCAGGTACCCCTTCAACCCGGTCCTCGGGGATCTGGGCAGCCGGCACGAGCTCGCCCCCCCGGCGCGGGAGAAGCCGGATCCGGCGGCTCGCACCCTGCGGGTCCTGGTCATCGGGGCGAGCCCGGCCGATCGCCCGCTCGTCCACGTCGGCGAGGAGTGCCGCGCCATCCAGAAGGCCGCCGAGTTCGGGCACCTGACGATCGACCTGTGCCTCGCGGCACAGGCAGTGGATCTCGTGCGAGTCCGGGAGCTTCGGCCGGACATTGTGCACTTCGTGCTGCACGGCGACGGCGAGAACCTGATCTTCCAGGACATCCACGCCGAGTCGCACCTGGTCCCGGCGGACGACGTGGTCGCCGCCCTGCGGCATTACCGGGAAAAGGCCGGCATCCGGTTGCGCGGCATCGTGCTCGCCTCGTGCTACGGCCGGGATATCGCCCATCGGTTCGCGGCGGTGGCCGACCGGGTGGTCGCTCATGATTCCCGGCTCGACGGCAACTGTGCCGTGGTGTTCGCCGGCGCCTTCTACGAGGCGCTGCGGAAGACCGACGACCTTGGTGACGCGGCCGAAACGGCGGCGATGAGTGCCCTGCATACCGACGCCTCGTGCGCCGACGTCCGCGCCGGGCTGCTGGTCCTCCCGGAAACGGCATGACGCCGGCCGGGCCGCAATGGCGGCCGGCCCTGCTCGCAGAGGGGATCGGCGAGTCGCGGGTACGCTGCGGCCTGTGCCCGTTCCGGTGCGTGCTAGGTCATGGCGAGGTCGGAATCTGCGGGGTGCGCCGCAACGCGGGCGGAACGATGCAGACGGCGACGTTCGCCACCTCGGTGGTCCACCTGGACGCGGTCGAACGCAAGCCGTTCTACCACCTGCTGCCCGGCGCGCGCGTCCTCACCGTGGCCAGCCCGGGCTGCACGTTCCGCTGTGACTACTGCATCAACTACCGGATCTCGCAATATGGTCGCGATCACTCGGCCCCGTGGACGGCCCGCCCGGCCCGGCCCGCCGACTTGGTGGCGCAGGCGGTCCGCGACCGCTCGATGGTGGGACTGTCCTATACCGAGCCCGGCCTGGCGCCCGAGCTCACCCTGGCACTGGCCGAGCACGCGGCGCCAGCCCGTATCCCGCTGGTCTGGAAGACCAACGGGTTCCTGACCCGCGGCGGCATCGACCTGGTCGCTCCCGCGCTCACCGCGGTCAACATCGACGTCAAATCCGCCGACGACGCCGGGCACCGCAGGCTGACCGGCGCGCCGCTGCGGCCGGTCATGGACGCCATCGAACGATTCCGCGGCCACGGCGTCTGGGTGGAGGTCAGCACGCCGCTGATTCCCGGCATCTCGGCGGAACCCGCCGCGCTGCGCACGATAGCCGCCCGGCTGAGCGCCATCGACAGCGCAATGCCATGGCACCTGCTGCGCTTCACTCCCGACTACCGGATGACGGAACCGGCACCGACATTGCCGGCCGCGTTGCAGAACGCGCGGGAAATCGGCCGTGAAGCGGGGCTGGCCTTCGTCTACGTCGAGCGAGCCCTGGGGCAGAGCGGGCGGGACACCCTATGTCCCGCTTGCGGGCGGACCTTGGTAGTGCGAGGGCTCTGGAATACGGTGCATAATTCAGTCATAGGCGGCCGGTGTCCATCGTGCCGCCTGGCGGTACCCGGCCGGTGGGAGACGCCGTGGGGGGATTAAGAACTGAGTTCGTGGCGTCGCTGCCCGATCTGATTGAGCCGGAAGAATACGACCGCCATCCCGACGGCGGATTGATCCGGATACGCGTGGTCGTCACCGACTCTGGCGTGGAACTGCTCGGGGACGGCATGCGGCCGGCCGTTCTGGAGGACCTGCTGGCCGCCCTCGGCGGCGGCGTCATAGAGCAGATGCTCTGCGGATGAGCGTGCGGCCGGACGAGTCCGCCGAGTTCGAGTTCGGCGTGCGGCAGGGCAGCGACCCGCAGCCTGCCTTCCGAGCCACCTCGAGCGGCGTGGCACTGACCCGTCCCGGCTCGTGGTGGAGCTATCGCTACTGCACGACCTGCGGCCACACGTTCCGGCGCGGTGACCGGGTGCTGCTGGAGGGCAGAAGGGTCCGCCACCTCGTGCCGGGCCTGAACTGCGGGACCGGCGGGACCGGCCCGCAGCAGGATGCCGCAGACGGCGGGACGGCCGGCGGCGGGACGGCCGACGGCGGTGACGTCCTCGGCTTCACCGAAGGCCTGCTGAGCGCCTGGCCACCCGGCCGTGGCGTAGCCGTCGTGACGGTCGCCGCCGACGACTGGCGCATCCCGCAGCCGGGCAGCCGCCGGCCGCCCGTGTGCCTGTTCTGCGCGCACACGTTCCGGCCGGGCGAGCTCGTCGTCGTCTGCCCGTGCCGGCCCGGCCACCGCGACCGGGCCGATCGCATCGCCTGCGGAGCCGCGGTACACCGTGACCCCGCCGCCGGCCTGCCGTGCTGGGAACGCTGGCGCCCGGCCGGCGGGCTGACCATCTGCCCGGTGACCAAGGCGAGAGTATGACCGATCGATTCGCGCGGCAGCGGCTCATCCCCGGCTGGGATCAGGACCGGCTGAAGCTGTCGACGGCCGTGGTCGTCGGCGTGGGCGCGCTGGGCAACGAGGTGGCCAAGAACCTGGCGCTGGCCGGCCTCGGCCGCCTCGTGCTGTGCGACCCGGATACCGTGGCGGTGAGCAACCTCAGCCGGACCGTCCTGTTCGGCCCGGACGACGTGGGCCAGCCCAAGGCCGCCGTGGCGGCCGCCGCGCTGCGCAGGCTGGCACCGGGGCTGAGCGTGGACGCCAGAATCGCCGATCTGGTGACCGGTGTGGGCCTCGGCGAACTGGCCGACGCCGCCCTCGTGATGGGCTGCGTCGACACCGTCCGGGCCCGGATCCAGTTGCTCGGCCGCTGCGCGCTCGTCGATGCCCCCCTGCTGGACGGCGGTACCCAGCCCTGGGGCGGCGAGGTCCGGATCCGGCTGTCCGCCGCCGAGGCTTGCTACGCCTGCACGCTCACCCCGCATCGGCGGGGCACGGGCGATCTGCCGTGGAGCTGCTCCGAGCCGGCCGGCGGCGGCCCCCAGGCGGCCGCCATACCGGTCACTGCCCTGACCGCCGCCTGGCAGGTGCTCATCGGCCTGCGAGTCCTGTTCGGTGACCCGCCGGCGTACCGGGTGCTGAGCATCGACGCCGCGACCGGTCACACCGCTCCGGTCACGATCGGCCGCGACCCGGACTGCCCGCTGCACCGGCCCCTGGACGGGCCGGTCGACTGGTGCGCGGTCGATCACCGCGCCACCGTGGCGGAGTTCCTGGCGGCACTGCCACCGGGCTCTGACCCCCAGGCCTGGCGGGCCTTTGCGCTTCCCGCGGGCTGCCGGC
>JASHUI010000855.1:0-5442 GCA_030040095.1 Streptosporangiaceae bacterium
GGCGATCGCGGTCGTCACCGCGCGGGCGCACGCCGCGGGACCGGGCACGGGCCGGTGCGGGCGTTCGCGGCGACGCGGGGAGGACGGCGGGCAGTCCCAGCCGTCCGGCATCCCGGAACCGCTCACATTGGCCGGTTCCCAGGCGAATCCCATTCCCGCTCCCCCGTAACGGCGGCTTTCACGTGCGCAGCCGCGGCGCTTATGTACCCCGGCCGAATGGTTTCACGCGGCCCCCGCGAACGCCCGCCGACATGCCGGCGCGCCCGGCGGCGCGGCGTCAGCGGGATCGCGGGGGGCCGCCCGCTTCCGGCGGGATCCGGGCGGTAACGACCATCCCGGGGTCCATGGCAGGATGTGCGCATGAAGGTGCTGATCCGGGTGCTGATCACCGCCGCGTCGCTGTTCGTGGCGACCGCGGTGGTTCCCGGCATCCAACTGCTCGCCGCCAGCACGGTCTCCAAGATCACCACGCTGGTCGTCGTGGCACTGATCTTCGGCGTGGTGAACGCCGTGCTCAAGCCGATCATCAAGGCGATCGGCTGCCTGTTCTACATCCTGACCCTGGGCCTGGTCGGCCTGGTGGTCAACGCGCTGCTGCTGTTGCTGACCAGCTGGGTGGCGGCCAAGCTGTCCGAGCCGTTCCACGTCACCGGCTTCTGGCCGGCCTTCTGGGGCGCGATCATCGTCGGGGTAGTGGGCTGGCTGCTCAGCATCACGCTGGGCGAGCGCCGGCACGACGCTAGCCGGGGCCGGGGCTGAACCTGCTGCGCTGCAGGAACCGGCCGGCGCCCGGCCGGCCGAGGAACTGCCCGTCACGGACCAGCACGTTGCCGCGCTGCAGGACCACCTCGGGCAGGCCGCGCACCTTCCGGCCCTCGTAGCAGCTGTAGTCGACGCGCATGTGGTGGGTGCTGGCGGACAAGGTGCGCTCGGCGTCCGGGTTGAACACGACGATGTCGGCATCGGCCCCCGGGGCGATCGTGCCCTTGCGCGGCTGCAGGCCGAACATCCGGGCCGGGGCGGTCGCGATCAGCTCGACGAACCGCATCGGGCTGATGTGGCCGGCCGCCACCCCGCCGTCCCACAGCAGCGTGTAGCGGTCCTCCACCCCGGGCAGCCCGTTGGGTATCGCGGAGAAGTCGTCCTTGCCCAGGACCTTCTGCTCCTTGTAGTCGAACGGGCAGTGGTCGGTGGAGACGACCTGCAGGTCGTCGGTGACCAGGCCGCGCCACAGGTCGGCCTGGTGGTCCGCGGGCCGCAGCGGCGGCGAGCAGACGTACTTGGCCCCCTCGAATCCGGGCCGGGCCAGGTCGTCGAGGGACAGGTAGAGGTACTGCGGGCAGGTCTCCGCGTAGGCGGGCACGCCGCGGTCGCGTCCCTCACGGACCGCGTTCAGCGCCTCGCGCGCGGACAGGTGCACGATGTACACGGGCACGCCGGCCAGTTCGGCCAGGGCGATCGCCCGGTGCGTGGCCTCGCCCTCCATCGACGAGGGCCGGGTCAGGCCGTGGTTCACCGGGGAGGTTTTGCCCTCGGCCAGGTAGCGCTGGACCAGCACGTCGATCGCGCCGCCGTTCTCGGCATGCATCATGATCAGGCCGCCGTTGTCGGCGGTCCGGCTCATCGCCCGGAAGATCGAGGCGTCGTCCAGCATGAACACGCCCGGGTAGGCCATGAACAGCTTGAACGACGGCACCCCGCGCTCGATCATCGTGTCCATCTCACGCAGGATGGCGTCGTTGATCTCACGCACGATCAGGTGCAGGCCGAAGTCGATGTGCGATTTCGGCTCGGCCTTGGCCAGCCAGGTGTCCAGGCCCTGGGCCAGGCTCTCGCCGTAACCCTGCACCGCGAAGTCGACGATCGTGGTGGTGCCGCCCCAGGCCGCCGCCGCGGTGCCGGTGGCGAAGTCGTCCGAGGCGAAGGTGCCGCCGAACGGCAGCTCCATATGAGTGTGCACGTCGATCCCGCCGGGCATGACGTAGCGCCCGGTGGCGTCGATGACCGTGTCAGCGGCCGGGGCCCGCAGCCCTTCTGCCTGCCCGCGCTCTGTGGCCCACCCGCCCAGGCCCTTGCCGATGGCCAGGATGCGCTCGCCGTCGATGAGCACGTCGGCCTCGGCCATGTCGGTGGCCGTCACCACCGTCCCGCCCTCGATCAGCGTGGTCATGGCAGCTGCCGCGCCAGATCGCCGTAGGTCTCCGGCCTGCGGTCGCGGAAGAACTGCCAGGTGTTGCGTACCTCGCGGATCTCGTCCAGGTCGATGTCGGCCACCAGCACCTCGTCGTCGCTGTCGGAGGCCTGGGCGACGATCTTCCCGCGCGGGCTGCAGAAGTAGGAGGAGCCGTAGAACTTGTTCGGGTTGAGCGGTGCCTCCACGCCGACCCGGTTGCTGGCCGCGACCCAGAAGCCGTTGGCCACCGCGTGCGCGGGCTGCTCGAGCTCCCACAGGTACCGGGACAGCGACTCGACGGTCGCCGAAGGGTTGAAGACCAGCTCGGCACCCTTGAGGCCGAGCTCGCGGGCCACCTCGGGGAAGTGCCGGTCGTAGCAGATGATCAGGCCGATGCGGCCCACCGAGGTATCCCAGACCGGGTAGCCCAGGTTGCCCGGCTTGAAGTAGAACTTCTCCCAGAAGCAGGGCCCGACCTGCGGGATGTGGGTCTTGCGGTATTTGCCGAGCACCGTGCCGTCGCGCTCGATCACGCAGGCAGAGTTGTAGTAGACGCCCGGCTGCTCCTCCTCGTACCAGGGAACGATCAGCACCACGCCATGCTCGCGGGCCACCTCGCGCATCCGGCTGACGGTCGGCCCGTCTTCGGGTTCGGCCGTGGCGTACCAGCTGGGATCCTGCTCCGCGCAGAAATACGGGCCGTGGAAGATCTCCTGCAGGCCGACCACCTGAGCCCCCTGGCCCGCGGCGTCCGCGATCATCTTGATGTGCTTGTCGATCGCCTCCCGCTTGCCCATGTTGGCCTGCGCCTGGATCAGCGCCGCGCGGACCTTTCGCATCGGTGTCCCTCCTCGGCTCGTCACTGTGTGGCGCCTCGGGGAGACGACCCCCCCGGGCCCCCCCGGAACGCGGGGATGATCTCGCTGCCAAAGCCGCTGATCAGCGACCTCGGGTCGTCGACCATCGAGTAGATGTTGAACTGGTGCACGCCCAGCTCGCTCAGCTGGCCCAGCTTGGCCCGCACCTGCTCGGCGGAGCCGAGCACGCAGAACCTGTCCACCACGTCGTCGGTCACGAACTCCGCGTTCTGCGATCCGGTCCGGCCGTGGTGGGCGTAGTCGTAGCGCTCGCGGGCCGCGATGTACTCGGTCAGCTCGGCCGGGAGCTCGGCGTCGTGGTAGCGCTTCACCAGGTCGACCACGTGGTTCGAGACCAGGGCCGGGAACCAGCGCACCTGGTCGCGGGCATGGGCGAGGTCATCGGACAGATAGGCCGGCGCCGCGGCCATCACCTTGATGTCGGCGGCGCTGCGGCCGGCCTGCTCGGCTCCCTCGCGGACATACCGCAGCGCCCATTCGATGATGAAGGGGTCGGCGAGCTGGAGGATGACGCCGTCGGCGACCCGCCCGGCGCAGCGCAGCGCCTGCGGACCGTACGCGGCCACCCAGACCGGCAGCGGGCGCCCTTCGGACCACTTGAGCTGCACCGCGGTGCCGTCGATGTCGACCTCACGCCCCTCGGCCAGGTCGCGGATGATCCGGCAGGCGCGCTCCAGCGCGGCGACGCTCACCGGGGTGCGGCCGAGCACCCGCTGCGCGGAGTCGCCGCGGCCGATCCCCATCTCCATCCGGCCGCCTGAGATCTCGTTCAAGGTGGCCATGACGGAGGCGGTGACCGTCGGGTCCCTCGTCACCGGGTTGGTGACGCACGGCCCGATGTGTATGTCGGTCGTGCCCGCCGCCATCAGGGCGAAAATGGGATAGACCTCCTGCCACAGGACGTGGCTGTCCCAGATCCACGAGTGGCTGAAGCCGTTCTGCTCGGCCAGGACCGTCCGGCCGACGATCTCAGCTACCGGAGGATCGGCCATGAACGTGACACCGAAGCTCAGCACCGCCCACCCCACATCACATCGCTTCCGCGATACTCCCGCATTGTTGCCGTCTGTGAAAGGGCGCCGTCCTCGCGGCCCCGGGGCGACGGCGACCCGTCGCCGGGATGCCCGGAAACGTAGAACGACTCGAAGCCGCACGCCTCGGCGTGCCGGGCCAGCGCGGCCATCTGACCCGGGTCGGCGCCGTAGACGGCCGTGTCGTATGGACCCCGGGCTACCGGCCGGTGAACCGGGGCGGGCGGCGCTCGGTGAAGGCCAGGACGCCCTCGGCGAAGTCGCCCGAGCCGGCCATCTCCTGCTGCAGGTGCGCCTCGAACTCGAGCTGGTCGTCCATCCGGTCGTACAGCCACCGGTTGAGCTGGCGCTTGATGCCCGCGTACGACCTCGTCGGGCCCTCGGCGAGGCGCGCGACGAGCTCGTCGGACTGGGCGGCGAACTCCTCGTCCGGCCAGGCCCGGTTGATCAGGCCCCAGTCCACCGCCTGCCGGGCGCCGAGCCGCTCCCCGAGCATCGCCAGCTCGGCAGCCCGCGCGAAGCCCACCCGGGAGGGAACCAGCAGCGACGAGCCGCCGTCCGGCACCAGGCCGATGTTCACGAACGCCAGCAGGAAGTAGGCGGACTCGGCCGCGACGACCAGGTCACAAACGAGGGCCAGGGACAGGCCGATCCCGGCCGCCGGGCCGTTCACCGCGCTGACCACGGGCTTGGCCATCCGGCGAATGCCAACCAGGATCGGGTGGTAGCGGCCGGTGAGCCGGGCGAAGACGTCGGGCGGCCCGGACTGCTCCGTTCGCCCGGGCTCCCTGAGATCGGCGCCGCTGGAGAACGCGCGGCCCGCGCCGGTGATCAGCACGGCCCGGACCTCGGGGTCGGCGGCGCTGGCGTTCACGGCGGCGAGCAGGTCGGAGCTGAACTGGTCGTTCCACGCGTTGAGCCGGTCGGGCCGGTTGAGCTCGATTTTCGCGGCCCCGCCCCGGCGGTAGTAGTTGATCGTCTGGTACCCGTGAGCAAGCTCGTAGTCGGTCACGGCAGCATGCTAACGAGCCGGACTCGCGCAGAACGAGACGTGACGTTCCGACGTGCAATGTGCCAGCTTCTTCCGTGCCAGCTTGCTCTATGCGTGCGCTGGGTCATCGCTCCGCGGGCGGATGACCGGCCTGGCCGCGCAGCCGCTCCAGCGCCTGGCGGGCCTGACGCTGCCTGTTCCTGGCCCGCCGGGCCTGGTTCCTGGTGTCGGCCAGGCCGCGGCGGGCGTCGGCGAGCTGCTCTTCCAGCGTCTGGACGGCCCGCTCCAGGTCACGCTCGGCCGCGGTGGCCTCGTCGGCCAGCCGAGCGGCCTGCGCCGCGGCCGCCTCGGCCGCGGCCAGGTCGGCCA